>NZ_JABERD010000001.1 GCF_013044505.1 Streptomyces sp. S3(2020)
ACGCGTCCTGCTGTGTTGCGTGGCTTGTGTTTTTTCTCAGGCAGAAGACGGCATACGATAGCCTCCGGAGTCTCGTGGGCTCGTAGATGGGTATAGGGGCCAGGGTGAGGCCTCCGGCGACCGCGACCGCCTGGATGCCGTCCGGCCCGGTCGAGGCGGACGCGCAGGCGTCGGCCGCCGCCGTGTTCACCGGTACGCCCACGGCCAGCCATGTCAGTGTCAAGAGCAACAACACCCGTATGGTCGGGGCGTATTGAGTCGATTCGGGTCGCTGCACGACGGAGATCATGAACCCAGAACGCGCTCTCCCGCTCCCGGGTACCGATGGATTGCCCCGAACGAGTGAGCGGCCCGTGTCACAGGCTCCCAAAAGAAAAATGTGCCCCTGTTGAACACAACAGCCACTTCCGTCCGTACCCATGGCCGTGCGGCGACGCAATACGGCGTTGCAACACCGGTACGAATTTGGGGAGTTGACGATGAAGACCTCCTGGCGGAGTGCATCGCTCGTGGCGAGCGCTGCGGCGGTGCTGGCGCTGACGACGGCGTGCGGCCAGGAAGCAGCCCCATCCGCGAGCAGCCAGAACGTGGGCGCGACGGCCGCGGCCGGTGGCTACGGCAGTGCGGGCACCGGTATCGGCTCCGGCCTGGGCAACGGGGCCGCGAGCCCCTCGGCTTCCGCTTCCGCAGGGGCCCAGGCCGCTTCCGCGGGCAAGCTGGCCGTCGTCACCAACCCCGAGCTCGGCAAGGTGCTGACGGACAGCGGCGGGCTGACCCTCTACCGCTTCGACACGGACACCGCCGAACCGCCGAAGTCCAGCTGCGACGGCGACTGCGCGACGACCTGGCCGCCCGTGCCCGCGGACGACGCCACGGCCGGCGAGGGCATCGACAAGTCGCTGCTCGGCGAGGTCACCCGCTCCGACGGCAGCAAGCAGCTGACGGTCGCCGGCTGGCCCGCGTACCGCTATGTGAAGGACGTCAACGCCGGGGACGTCAACGGCCAGGGTGTGGGCGGCAAGTGGTACGCGCTGGCCGCCGACGGCAAGAAGGCCGGTGGCGGCGGCGGAGGCGGCACCGAGGCGGCCGACCTGCCCGGGCTGTCCACGCGCAACGACCCGGAGTTCGGCGAGATCGTCGTCGACAAGAACGGTATGACGGTCTACCGCTTCATCAAGGACGTGGCCTGGCCCGACCCGATCTCGAAGTGCACCGGAGCCTGCCTGGAGAAGTGGCCGGCCGTGGCGCCCGTGGAGGCGAACGACACCAAGGGCATCGAGAAGAAGGGCCTGATGAGCTTCACCCGGCCCGACGGGGTCAAGCAGCAGACCATCGACTGCTGGCCCATCTACACCTTCGCCCAGGACAAGGAGCCCGGCGACACCAACGGCCAGGGCGTCGGCGGCACGTGGTACGTCGTGGCCCCCGACGGCAAGCCGATCAAGAAGTAGGTCATCTCCCCGGGCCGACCGAGCCACCCGTCAGAACCGAACCGCGGAAGGGAGGTCCGAGGCGACAGCGGAGTCCTGGACCGCACGCACCGCGTGCGGTCCACCGGCCCGCCCCCCGCGCACCGCACGCGGGGGGCGGGCCGTTTTGCCTTGTTTCAGCGGGACTTGGGCATGGTCAACCAGGCACGTGCCGCAGGCAGTGACCGGGAACGGACGGTCAATTTCCGGTTCGGCTCGCTCCTTTGGCAGGCGATCAGTAGCCTCAGCTCGAACACCGGATCGCCTACGCCTTGGAGAGATAGATGGAGCGTCCCGCCTGGGCCCCACGGAGCATCGACATCTCGGTGCCTAGCGTCTCGCGGATCTACGACTTCTACCTGGGCGGTTCGCACAACTTCGAGGTCGACCGCGAGGCGGCCCGCAAGGCGATGGAGTTCATGCCGGGACTCCCCAAGATCATGCAGGCGAACCGGGCGTTCATGCGCCGCGCCGTGCGCTTCGCGGCGGACCGGGGCATCACCCAGTTCCTGGACGTCGGTTCGGGCATCCCCACCTTCGGCAACGTCCACGAGGTGGCCCAGTCCGCCAGCCCCGGCGCCCGGGTCGTCTACGTCGACCACGACCCGGTGGCGGTCGCCCACAGCGAGGCCGTCCTGCGGGACAACGCGGACGCGGGCGTCGTCGCCGCGGACCTCCGCAAGCCCCAGGAGATCCTCGCGAGCCCCGAAGTACGGCAACTGATCGACCTGAACCGGCCGGTGGCCCTGCTTCTCGTTGCCATACTGCACTTCGTGGAAGACGAGGACGACCCGTACGGTGCGGTGGCCGAGCTGCGTGACGCGCTCGCGCCCGGCAGTCTGCTGGTGCTCACGCATGCCTCCTACGAGGGAATCCCGCTGCCACCCGAGCGGGCCGCCGGCACGGTCGACGTGTACAAGGACATCCGCAACCCGCTGATCATGCGCTCGCGCGACGACATCGCGCGGTTCTTCGAGGGGTACGACATGGTGGAACCGGGACTGGTGCCGATGCCGAGCTGGCGGCCGGAGTCGGAGACCTGGGACCCGGAGGACGAGGATCCCTGGGCGTTCTCCGGTTTCGCCGGCGTGGGGCGTACCGCGTGATCGCCGAGCCGGACGGGCCGGAGGGCAGACTGCGCCGGTTCGCGACGATCTGGAGCCGGGCCGTCTTCCCGGTGACCACGACGTCCTCGACCCGGCCCGAGTTCGAGGAACAACTCCTGCCGCTGGCACGTCGGTTGAGCGAGGCGCTGCGGGCGAGGACCTTCGACGCGGACGAGGGCCGGGCGCTCGGCGCCGCGCTCGTCACCGTGCACTGCACCGACCCGGAGGCGCTCAGCCGGACCCTGGACTGCGTCGACGCCTACCTCGTGCTCTACTGCGGCGGCGACGGCGACCAGGAGGACCTGCGGGTGCGCGCCTCCCGGTTGCAGCACGCCATGGCCGCCGGGTTCGCCGGGGCGCTGCGCGAGCGGACCCTGGCCGAGCAGGAGGCCATCTCGGCCGCCGCGCTGAAGGCGCAGGGCGTGGTGGCGCAGGCGCTGCACGCGAGCGAGGCCCGCTTCCGCGCGGTCTTCGAGGGCGCCGCCATAGGGATCGGCATGGCCGACCTCGACGGCAACATCCTCCAGGTCAACGAGGCGCTGCTGCGGATGTTCGGCATCTCCGAGCACATGATGCGCGGCCGCAACGTCATGGAGTGGACCCACCCCGAGGACGCCCCGCAGACATGGACCCTCTACGACGAACTCGTCCGCGGCGAGCGTGAGCACTACCACCTGGAGAAGGCGTTCTCCCGCCCTGACGGAACGGTCCTGTGGACCAATCTGACGGTCTCCCTGCTCCGTGACGCGGACGGCAACCCGCAGTACCAGCTCGCGCTGATGGAGGACACCACCGAGCGCCGGCTCCTCAACCTGCGGCTGCGCTACGAGGCCACGCACGACGCCCTCACCGGCCTGCCGAACCGCACGTTCTTCTTCGAACGGCTGGAGAAGGCGCTGGGCGCCGGCGCGGGCCAGCGCTTCGGTCTGTGCTACCTCGACCTCGACGGCTTCAAGACCATCAACGACAGCCTCGGCCACGCGGCCGGCGACCGGCTGCTCGTCGAGGTCGCCGACCGGCTCCAGTCCTGCACGACCGCGCCCGGCGAGATGGTCGCCCGTCTGGGCGGTGACGAGTTCGTCGCGCTGACGACGGGGACCGACACCGAGCGCGAGGTCGACGAGCTCGCCTCGCGGATCATGCACGCGCTGCTCGCCCCGATCAGCGTCGACGGCCGTGAGCTGACCGTGCGCGGCAGCATCGGCATCGTCGAGGGCCCGGCGGGGGAGCGCAGCGCGGCGGAGGTGCTGCGCAGCGCGGACATCACGATGTACCGGGCCAAGGCCTCGGGCGGCAACCGCTTCGAGCTCGCCGACGCGGAGGCGGACGCCCGCGCGATCACCCGCCACGGTCTGACCACCGCTCTGCCGGCGGCCCTGGAGCGCGGCGAGTTCTTCATCGAGTACCAGCCGCTGGTGCACCTCGGCGACGGCAGCGTGCGGGGCGCGGAGGCGTTGGTCCGCTGGCTGCATCCCCAGCACGGCGTCCTGGGCCCGGACCGCTTCATCCCGCTCGCCGAACACACGGGCCTGATCGTCCCGTTGGGCCGCTGGGTCCTGGAGCAGTCGGTCCGCCAGGCCCGCGAATGGAGGGAACGTCACGAGGAAGCGGGCCCGCTCCGCATCAACGTCAATCTCTCGCCGTGCCAGCTCACCCACCCCGGTCTGGTGCAGGACACGGTGGACATCCTGGAGCGCGCGGGCGTGGAGCCGGACGCGCTGTGCCTGGAGGTCACCGAGTCGGCGCTGATCGGTGCGGACGACGATCTGCTGAAACCGCTGCGCCGGCTCGCCGAGATGGGCGTCGACATCGCCCTGGACGACTTCGGCACCGGCTACTCCAACCTCGCCAACCTGCGCCGTCTCCCGGTGAGCATCCTCAAACTGGACCGCTCCTTCACCCAGAGCATGCAGCAGTTCCCGGCGGACCCCGTCGACCTCAAGATCGTCGAGGGGATCGTCTCCCTCGCCCACAGTCTGGACCTCGCGGTCACGGTCGAGGGCGTGGAGACCGGGGCCCAGGCCGAACAGCTGCGGATACTGGGCTGCGACACGGCCCAGGGCTGGTACTACGCCCGCCCGGGCCCGCCGGACCGGCTGCACGAACTGGCGCTGGTGGACGCGACGGGCTGACACACGGCACGGACACGGCTGCTGGACGGGCACCGCCCCGGCCGTCCAGCAGCCGTCCCGGGCTCGGCGTCGGCCGCACGACGGTGCGCATCGGCCGGAACCCGTGACCTACCGCTCCAGCAGCATCCGCTGCAACTCCCGTGCCGCCCGGGGCGGGGCCACGTCGCTGCGGTGGGCCAGCGCGATGGTCCGGTGCAGCCCCGGCCGGGCCAGCGGGGTGACCCGTAGCCCCCGCCCCGACCGGGCCGCCACCATGCGCGGTACGACGGCCACACCCAGCCCCGCCCGCACGAAGCCCAGGACCGCGTCCATCTCGCCGCCCTCCACCGCGAAGTCCGGCTCGAAGCCCTCGGCGCGGCACGCGGCGACCGTCAGTTCGCGCAGGTCGTAGCCGTGCCGGAACATCACCAGACGCTCGCCCTCCAGGTCGGCGACGCGTACCGTGCGCCGGCCGTCGCCCGGCTTGGGCGCCTCAGGGGACGACACCACGACCAGGTCCTCCCGCAGCAGCTCCACCGTCGTCAGGGCCGGTGAGGGGGTCGGCAGCGGGAGGACGATCAGCGCGAGGTCGAGGGCGCCGCGCGCCAGTTCCCTCACGAGGTCGTGCGAGCCGCCCTCCTCGATCATCAGCCGGATGCCGGGATAGCGGTCGTGGAAGGCGCGCAGCACGTCCGGCAGCAGACCCGTGCACAGGCTCGGTGTCGCGCCGAGGCGCACCCGCCCGCTGCGCAGCTGCACCAGCTCCTGCACCTCGTGCCGGGCCGTGTCCGCGTCGGCGAGGATCCGCCGGGCCAGCGGCAGCAGGGCCTCGCCCGCGTCGGTGAGCGTGATGTTGCCCCGGGCCCGCAGGAACAGGTCCGCCCCGAGCTCCCGCTCCAGCGCCTTGATCTGCTGGGACAGGGACGGCTGCGCGACATGGACGAGGTCGGCGGCCCGGGTGAAGTGCCGGGTCTCGGCGACCGCCACGAAGTACTGGAGCTGCTGGAACTGCATCCTCGTACGATAGCCCTTGACTATCGAATCAAGCCGGACCATGTCTTGGACCGATCGGGCCCCGGGGCCCTAGCGTCTTGAGTCATGGCTCTGGCAACGCGGACGAACCGACGACCGTCCATGGCACGCACGGTGTGGGACAGCTCCGTCGGCAAGAAGACCGTCATGGCGGTCAGCGGGCTGATCATGCTGATGTACCTGGTCGTCCATATGATCGGCAACCTGAAGATCTTCTTCGGGGCGGGCGAGTTCAACCACTACGCCCACTGGCTGCGCACGGTCGGCGAGCCCTTCATGCACTACGAGTGGACGCTGTGGCTGATCCGCGTGGTGCTGGTCGTCGCGGTCGTCGCCCACGCGGTCTCCGCGTACCAGCTCAGCCGCCGCGACATCAGGGCGCGCCCGACGAAGTACGTCCACAAGAAGCGCCGCGCCAGCTACGCGACCCGGACCATGCGCTGGGGCGGGATCATTCTCGGCCTGTTCATCGTCTGGCACCTGCTGGACCTGACGACCGGCACCGTCCACTCGGGCGGCTTCCAGGAGGGCCACCCCTACCAGAACGTCGTGGACACCTTCTCCACCTGGTACGGCAACGTCATCTACATCGTCGCGATGCTCGCCCTTGGTCTGCATATCCGGCACGGCTTCTGGAGCGCCGCCCAGACCCTGGGCGCGAGCAGCCGCACCCGCGACCGCGCCCTGAAGACCACGGCGAACGTCCTCGCACTGCTGCTCACGGCCGGCTTCCTCGCCGTACCCGTGGGCGTCATGACCGGAGTGGTGAGCTGACCATGACCTACACCGAATACGTCACCGGCGAACCCGTCGTCGACACCAAGGCGCCTTCCGGGCCCGTCGCCGAACGCTGGGACACCCGCCGCTTCGAGGCCAAGCTCGTCAACCCGGCCAACCGGCGCAAGCACACCGTCATCGTCGTCGGCACCGGTCTCGCGGGCGGCTCCGCCGGGGCCACGCTTGCCGAACAGGGTTACCACGTCGTGCAGTTCTGTTATCAGGATTCCCCGAGGCGGGCGCATTCGATTGCGGCGCAGGGTGGGATCAATGCGGCGAAGAATTACCGCAATGACGGTGACTCGGTGCATCGGTTGTTCTACGACACGGTCAAGGGCGGTGACTTCCGGGCCCGTGAGTCGAATGTGCATCGCCTGGCGCAGATCTCGGTGGAGATCATCGACCAGTGTGTGGCGCAGGGTGTGCCGTTCGCGCGGGAGTACGGCGGGCTGCTCGACACCCGGTCGTTCGGTGGTGTGCAGGTGTCGCGGACGTTCTACGCCCGTGGTCAGACGGGCCAGCAGTTGCTGTTGGGTGCCTATCAGGCGCTGAGTCGGCAGATCGCCGCCGGGAACGTCGAGATGCACCCCCGCACCGAGATGCTGGATCTGATCGTGATCGACGGGAAGGCGCGCGGGATCGTCGCGCGGGATCTGGTCACGGGGAAGATCGACACCTACTTCGCGGACGCTGTCGTATTGGCTTCCGGTGGTTACGGCAATGTCTTCTATCTGTCGACGAATGCGATGAATTCCAATGCCACGGCGGTGTGGCGGGCGCACCGGCGTGGCGCGTATTTCGCCAATCCGTGTTTCACGCAGATCCATCCGACGTGCATTCCGCGCACGGGTGATCATCAGTCGAAGCTGACGCTGATGAGTGAGTCGTTGCGCAATGACGGCCGGATCTGGGTCCCGAAAGCGCAGGGCGACGACCGTCCGGCGAACAAGATTCCCGAGGGTGAGCGGGACTACTACTTGGAGCGGATCTACCCGTCGTTCGGCAATCTCGTGCCGCGTGACATCGCTTCCCGGGCCGCGAAGAACGTCTGTGACGAGGGGCGGGGGGTCGGCCCCGGCGGGCAGGGCGTCTATCTCGACTTCGCGGACGCCATCGCACGGATGGGACGCAAGGCGGTGGAGGCGAAGTACGGCAACCTCTTCGACATGTACCAGCGGATCACCGACGAGGATCCTTACGAGGTCCCGATGCGGATCTATCCGGCTGTGCATTACACGATGGGCGGTTTGTGGGTGGACTACGACCTCCAGACCACTGTGCCCGGCCTGTTCGCGGTCGGTGAGGCCAACTTCTCCGACCACGGGGCGAACCGGCTGGGCGCCTCGGCGCTGATGCAGGGCCTGGCGGACGGCTATTTCGTCCTGCCGGCCACGATCAACGACTACCTGGCCCGCAACCCCCACCAGGACACTGTCGGCGACGAACACCCGGTCGTGCAGGAGGTGCTGGCCGAGACCGAGGACCGTCTCAACCTGCTCCTGTCCGTCGACGGCGACCGCACCCCCGACTCTTTCCACCGTGAGGTCGGGGAGCTGATGTGGGAGTTCTGCGGGATGGCCCGTACGGATGCGGGTCTGCGCAAGGCGTTGGAGCGGATCCCGCAGATCCGTGAGGAGTTCTGGCGGCGTATCAAGGTGCCGGGTACGGGTGAGGAGTTCAACCAGTCGCTGGAGAAGGCCAACCGGGTCGTGGACTATCTGGAGCTGGCCGAGCTGATGTGCCTGGACGCGCTGCACCGCGCGGAGTCCTGCGGCGGCCACTTCCGTGAGGAGTCCCAGACCCCGGAGGGTGAGGCGGCCCGCCGGGACGGGGAGTTCGCCTACGCGGCCGCCTGGGAGTTCACCGCCACGGGCGAGGCCCCCACCTTGCACAGGGAAGACCTGGTCTTCGAGTACGTCCATCCCACTCAGCGGAGCTATGCATGAAGCTCACCCTGCGCGTCTGGCGGCAGAAGAACGCCGGCGCCGACGGCGCCATGTCCACCTACGAGGTGGACGGCATTTCCGCGGACATGTCGTTCCTGGAGATGCTCGACACCCTCAACGAGGACCTCATCCTGCGCGGCGAGGACCCGGTCGCCTTCGACCACGACTGCCGCGAAGGCATCTGCGGCGCCTGCTCACTCGTCATCAACGGCGACGCGCACGGCCCGGAGCGGACCACGACGTGTCAGTTGCACATGCGGTCCTTCCGGGACGGCGACACGATCGACATCGAACCCTGGCGGGCCTCGGCCTTCCCGGTGATCAAAGACCTGGTGGTGGACCGGACCGCCTTCGACCGGATCATCCAGGCCGGCGGCTACATCACCGCCCCCACCGGCGCCGCCCCCGAGGCCCATGCCACGCCGGTCCCCAAGCCGGACGCCGACTTCGCCTTCGAGCACGCCGAATGCATCGGCTGCGGCGCCTGTGTCGCAGCGTGCCCCAACGGAGCCGCGATGCTCTTCACCTCCGCCAAGGTCAACCACCTCAACGTCCTGCCGCAGGGTGCGCCCGAGCGCGAGACGCGGGTGCTGGACATGGTGGCGCAGATGGACGAAGAGGGCTTCGGAGGCTGCACGTTGACCGGCGAGTGCGCGACCGCCTGCCCCAAGGGCATCCCGCTGGTCTCCATCACCGGCATGAACAAGGAGTGGCTGCGGGCCACGCGCAAGGTGGCGAAGCGCTAGCGCCCCTCACCGACCGTTCGCCGTCCAGCGCGGACGGGCGGGACCGGGCGTGGTGCTCACCTCCGGTCCCGCCAAGTTCACACGGCCAGCGCCTCGTCGATCAGCTCGCGGAACTCCTCGTCCTGGAGGATCGCGCGGTAGTCGCCGTACGCCGAGATACGGCGGTCCTCGTCACGGAGGGCCTGAAGGGCGTCCCGTACCGTCGGGCCGATCGCACGGAAGCGGATCAGCGTCCGCAACGCCGTACGGAACAGCCCGAGGTACTCGTCCCCCGCGACGAACGCGAGAACCTGCTCCTCCAGGATCGGCCGGGCCGACCGGGGCTCCCCTGTCACCGTCCAGAGGGCGGCCGCCACCTCCACCCGGGTCAGGTCCTCGGCCTCCGTCAGAACGCGCCGCAGCTCGTCGGCGTACGGCGCGGCCCGGAGGCCGAAGTCGGCGAGCTGACCGAACGGGAAGTACGGCGGCTCGCCCGGCTTCGGCAGGGTCTGCGCGAGCGCCCGGAGCACCTCGGCCGGGTCCGCGCCGCCGATGCGCCACAGGACCCACTGCAACCACCGTTGGTTCTCCGGTGGTTCGAGGGTCATCCGCTCGCGTACGGCGGGCGCGGCGGAGACGGCGGCGGAGCCCATCGCCGTCAGCGCGTCGGCGGCGTCGTGCCAGCGGAACTCGTCCGCCACACAGGCCGTGACCTCCGGCAGGGCGGGCAGCGCGGCCGTTCCCCAGACCTTGAGCGTCATCAGAAGGTCGGCCCGCACCGAGCCGGGCAGGGCGGGGTCGGTCAGTTCCCGTCGCAGCTCCTCCCGCACCGCCGGCAGGAGGGTGCCCGCGTGGGCCCGGAGCGGGCCCAGGACGTCCACGATGTCGGGGCTGCGCGGGTCGCTGATGACATAGCTCCGGCCGCGCCGCGAGCGCCACACCGTACAGAGTCCCTGGACCAGGCCAGGCAGCGCCCGGGGGTCGTCCATCCGGGCCAGCGCCCAGCGGGCGTGCTCGCCGACCGTGCCCTCCAGGAACTCGTCCTCGCCCGGGTCGTCGAGGAGCGCGGCGAGCCGGTCGGCGTGGGCGGCGGCGCGCGGACCGAGGGCGGCGAGGAGGTGCACGGCCCGGTAGCGCAGGGCGGGGTCCGGATGGTCCAGGAGAGCGCCGGCGAGCGTGGTCACCGAGGAGGCGACCGACCGGCGACGGGCCAGCAGCCGCCAGGCGTGGTCCAGAACGGTTCGCAGGAGGTCGAGGTCGGCGGCCGGGTCCGCCGCCGCGGCCAGCCGGGTGAGGAACGCGGTCGCCTCGGCGGGCGCGTCCTCGAACAGAGCCGCCGTCCAGAAGGCGACGTCCTCGCGGGAGTAGGGGACTTCGACGTCCGGCAGATACCAGACGGCCTCCCAGCGTGACCGTACGGCGGGGTTCACGAGCGCCGCGAGCAGCTGGTCACGTTCCCGCAGCGCGATCCCGGGGTCCGTCTCCGCGGCGGCGTGCACGGCCGCCACCCGCACGACGGGATCGTCCTCCCGCAGCCCCTCGGCCAGGGCCGCACGGACCTCCGGTTCGCCGGCGAGCCGACCCAACGTGAACAGCACGGGCAGCCGTACCGACAGATCCCGTTCGGCCCGCCATCGTCTCAGCAGCTCGGCGGAACCGTTCGCGAGCGGCACCGCCGCCCTGCGTACCGCCGGGTCCTGGTCGGTGAGCAGGGCCTCGATCGCCGCGCGCTCCCGCGCCCAGGCGTCTGTCCAGCCCGGGTCCACCAGGTGCGGCGCGCAGTGCTCCGCACTCCAGGCCAGGCTGCCCAGCAGCTCCACGAGCGAGGGCCGCGCGCCCGTGCCCGGGTCGGCCGCGAGCGCGACGACGAACGGCAGCGTGGCCGTCGCCGCCGAGCCGACACCGTACGCCTCCAGCGCGAGGGCGGAGAACAGGGGCCAGCAGTCGTCCTCCGTCGAGGCGGGCCCCTTGCGCAGGAGCCGGCGCAGCACCCGGCGCACCTCCTTGACCGGTACGCCGGGATCCACCGACGTCAGCCGTTCCCACGGCAACGCGTCCAGCGCCTCTTCCGACAGGTCCTCCACGCGCGTGCGCCTCCGTTCCCCGTTGATCGGCTCCGGAGGTGAGACGGTCCTGGCAGGCCGCCGGTTGCCCCGTCGGCCATCTGTCCGACACCGGCCCGTCGACGGAGTCCGGCACTCCCGACACCCGGCCCGAGCCGTTCAACCTCCGCACATCAGCACTCCCGGAACCGGTCACGTACACGCCAATCGACGTAGGCACAACAGTGGTGCGGGCCGGATCCACCGGCCCACCGGGTGCCGTCCCCGAACCGGCCCGTGACCTGGAGTGAGCCATGACCGCCGTATCCGCTCTGGACTCCCCGCCCCTCTCCGCCGCTCCCACCCGCTACACCGTCACCCTCGCCCGCGACGAGTCCGATGTACGCGCCGCCCAGCGGCTGCGCCACGACGTGTTCGCCGGGGAGATGGGCGCCCTGCTGTCGTCCCCGCAGCCGGGCCACGACATCGACCCCTTCGACGCCTACTGCGACCACCTGCTCGTCACCGACACCCTCACCGGCCAGGTCGTCGGCACCTATCGGCTGCTGCCGCCGGAGCGGGCCGCGGTGGCCGGACGGCTGTACTCGGAGAGCGAGTTCGACCTGTCCCGCATCGACGCCCTGCGTCCCGGTCTCGTCGAGGTGGGCCGTTCCTGTGTGCACCCCGCCCACCGGGACGGCGCCGTCATCGGGCTCATCTGGGCCGGCATCGCCCGCTACATGGTCGAGCGCGGCCACGAATGGCTGGCCGGCTGCTGCTCGATCCCGCTCGCGGACGGCGGCGCGCTCGCGTCGGCGACCTGGGAGCGGGTGCGGGACAAGCACCTGGCGCCGCAGGAGTACCGCGTACGACCGTTGCTGCCCTGGGTCCCGGGACAGCCCGCGGCCGGCCGCGGTGAGCTGCCCGCCCTGCTGCGCGGCTACCTGCGCCTCGGCGCCTGGGTCTGCGGGGAGCCCGCCCACGACCCGGACTTCGGGGTCGCCGACCTGTATGTGCTGCTGTCCATGCGCCGGGTCAACCCGCGCTATCTGCGGCACTTCCTCTCCCTCGTACCGGCCTGATGAGCGTCTGGCTGCCCAGCGCGCCCTGCACCCCCGGGGCGTGCGTGGAGCCGGCGGGGTCCGGCACGGCGCTGCCGCGCGCCGTGCTGCGGCTGGCGGCGGTCATGGTCCTGGTGCTCGCCGGGGTCGTACTGTCGCCGCTCGGCGGGCTGATCCCCGCCGGTCCGGTGAGGCGGTGGTGCCGGTGGATCGTACGGGCCGCAGGGGTCCGGGTCCGTATCACCGGCGCCGCCGCGCCCACCGGCGGAGTGCTCCTGGTCGCCAACCACATCTCCTGGCTGGACATCCCGCTGCTCGCCGCCGTGCGCCCGGCCCGGATGGTCGCCAAGACCGAGATCCGGCAGTGGCCGGTGGCCGGCCCGCTGGTCGGGCAGGCGGCCGTCTTCATCGACCGGGACCGGCTGCGCGCCCTCCCGGACACGGTCGCCCGTATCGCGCGGGCCCTGCGTGCCGGGCAGGCGGTCGCGGTCTTCCCCGAGGGCAGCACCTGGTGCGGCCGCGCCCAGGGCACCTTCCGCCGGGCCGTCTTCCAGGCCGCCCTGGACGCCGGGGTCCCCGTCCAGCCGGTACGTCTGCGGTACCGGCTCGACGGCGGTACGGCCAGCACGGCGCCCGCCTTCGTCGGGGAGGACACCCTGCTCGCCTCGGTGTGGCGGGTGGTGTCGGCGCGCGGGCTGGTGGCCGAGGTGGAGGTACGGGACGCCATCGCGCCCGGCAGCCACGCCGACCGCCGCTCGCTCGCGCTGGCCGCGCAGCCCGCGGCCGCACCCCAACCCGGCTGGATCCACTCGACGCCGGCCGCCCGGATGATGTGATGGCGGAGTGAGCCGCGCCGCCGAAGAGAGCAACCGCCGTATGCTGCGGGCCCGGGACGCCATGGACCGCGCCTACGCGCAGCCGCTGGACGTCCCGGCCCTGGCCCGGATCGCCCATGTGTCCCCGGCGCACTTCACCCGCACCTTCCGCGCCACGTTCGGCGAGACCCCGCACCGCTATCTCCAGCGGCGTCGCGTCGAGCGGGCGATGTTCCTGCTGCGGGAGACCGATCGCAGCGTGACCGACATCTGCTTCGCGGTCGGCTTCGGCAGCCCGGGGACCTTCAGCCGCACCTTCAGTGGCATCGTCGGCCGCTCCCCGAGGACGTACCGCGGACAGGCCTCGGCGATCGCCGTACCGACGTGCTTCACGAAGGCGTGGACCCGGCCCAGGGACCCGGCCGACTGAGCAGTTCTGGATAAGTTTTCGCCCGGTCCGCTCGGTAGCGTGAGGCACATGTTCACCGCCATCACACACTCACAGATCTACGTCCTCGACCAGGACGAGGCCCTCGACTTCTACGTCGGCAAGCTCGGCCTGGAGGTCCACACCGACGCCGACCTCGGCTTCATGCGCTGGCTCACCGTCAACGTCCCCGGCCACCCGGACCGGCAGCTCCTGCTGGAGCGGCCGGGGCAGCCGGCGCTGTCCGAGGAGACGGCGGCGCAGGTCCGTGACCTGCTCACCAAGGGCGCCATGGGCGGCCACCTCATCTTCAGCACCGACGACTGCCGCAAGACGTGCGAGACCCTGCGCGGCCGCGGCGTCGAGATCACCGACGAACCCACCGAGCGTCCGTACGGCATCGACTGCGGTGTGCGCGACCCCTTCGGCAACAGCATCCGCTTCACCCAGCCGAAGGAGTAGCCGCTGCCGCCCGGCCGGATCGCCGCGGCCAGATGCGGCGCCGTGGCGCTGCCCGCCGCCCGGGCCACCTCCGTCGGCGGGCCCGCCGCCACGATCCGGCCGCCCTCGTCGCCGCCGCCCGGGCCCAGATCGATCACCCAGTCGGCGCCCGCGACGACGGACATGTCGTGCTCGACGACGATGACGGTGTGCCCGGCGTCGACGAGTTCGTGGAGCCGGCACATCAGGACCTCGACGTCGGCCGGGTGCAGGCCGGTGGTCGGCTCGTCCAGGAGGTAGAGGGTGTGGCCGCGGCGCCCGCGCTGCAACTCACCTGCCAGCTTGATGCGTTGGGCCTCGCCGCCGGAGAGCTCGGTGGCGGGCCGGCCCAGCCGCAGACAGCCGAGGCCGACGTCGAGGAGGGTGGCGAGGCTGCGGGTGACGGGCGGGGTGTCGGCGAAGAACTCCGCCGCGGACGCCACCGTCAGGTCCAGCACCTGGGCGATGTTCCGGCCCCGGTACGTCACTTCGAGCGTCCCGGGGTTGTAGCGGGCCCCGCCGCAGTCCGGGCAGGGCGCGTAGGTGCTCGGCAGGAACAGCAGCTCGACGCTGACGAACCCCTCGCCCTGTCAGGTCTCGCAGCGCCCGCCGGCCACGTTGAAGGAGAACCGGCCGACGCCGAAGCCGCGCGCGCGTGCCTGGTCCGTGGCCGCGAACTCCTTGCGTACGACGTCGAAGAGGCCGGTGCAGGTGGCCAGGTTGGAGCGCGGGGTGCGTCCGATCGGCCGCTGGTCGACCGAGACGAGCCGTCCCACGCCCGCCGACTCCTCGGTGATCTCCCCGACGAGCGTGGACTTCCCGGACCCGGAGACCCCCGTCACCGCCGTGAAGGCACCCAGCGGGAACTCCGCCGTCACCCCGCGCAGGTTGTGCGGCAGCCCCGTGATCTCACCGACCTTGGGCGCACCCACCTGATGGATCAGCCGGCGTGCGTAGGGCGCGACGGACTCGAAGTACCGGCGCTGGGCCTCGGCGTAGGTCGTCCCGAACGCCAGCGATGACTTCCCGGACCCCGACACCCCTGTGAACACGGCCAGCACATCCCGTGGGATGTCGACGTCCACGCCCTTGAGGTTGTGCTCGCGAGCGCCGCGGACGCGGACACAAGGGTCATGGGGGTGCATGGACAAGAGCTCTAACCGGAGGTGATCGAGGCCAGCCTCCGGTAGGAGTCCAGCAGGCCCTCGCGGTCGTACGTGCTGGTCGTGACCAGGAGTTCCTGCGCTCCCGTCTCCTTCAGGACCGTCTCCAGCTCGTGGGCGACCTGGTCCTCGGTCCCCGCGATGTGGCCGGTGAGGCCGGACTCGTAGAAGCCGCGTTCCTTGTCGGTCATCCGGAGGGACTCCACGCGCTCGGCGGGCGGCAGGGGCGGGAAGGTGCCGTGGGTGCGGGAGTGGGCCATGGACCAGGCCTCCGGGATCAGGAGGCGGCGGGCGTCCTCGGGGGTGGCGGCGACCGCGATCGTGCCGGAGATCACGACGTAGGGTTCCGGCGCCCAGGGAGAGGGGCGGAAGTGGGTGCGGTAGTGGTCGATGCCGCGCCGCATCCGGTCGCGGCCGCGGAGGTCGCCGATGACCATGGGCAGGCCGGCGCGGGCGGCGATCGCGGCGCCCTCGCCCATCGCGAGGACGAACGGTGGCACCGTCAGCCCCTCCGCGGGGCGGGCGTGCACCCCGGTCGGGGAGGTGCCGCGGAACCAGCCGAGCAGTTCGTCGAGCTGGCCTTCGAAGTCGTCGGCGTCGTCCTTGCCGCGGCCCAGCGCCTTGCGTACGCCGTCGGTGAAGCCGACCGAGCGGCCCAGCCCCATGTCGATGCGGCCGGGGAAGAGGGACTCCAGGACGCCGAACTGCTCGGCCACGACCAGTGGCCGGTGGTTGGGCAGCATCACGCCGCCCGTCCCGACCCGGATCGTCCGCGTCGCCCCGGCCACGGCGGCGGCGAGCACGGTCGGTGCGGAACCGGCGACGCCGGGTACCCCGTGGTGCTCCGAGACCCAGAACCGGTGGTAGCCGAGCCCCTCCAGCTCCTGCGCGAACCGCACGGTGTCACGCAGCGCCTCGGCGTCCGAGCGGCCCTCACGGGTGCGGGAACGGTCGAGGACGGAGAAGCGGGTGGCGGCGATCAGGGAGGTCACAGGGTGTTCAACGCCGAGGGCGCCGTGACATTCCCGGCGCCGACCGGTGTCGCCCGGTGTCAGGGGGCGGACACGGCGTGCTCGTGCTCGCAGGTGTCGTCGATGCCGTAGGTGTCCCACGCCGGGAAGGGGTCGGCGTCGGTGTCGGGGACGCTCTCTCCCGGGGCCATGAGGCAGGCGGCCAGGGAGGTGTGCAGCCGCGCGGTCTCCAGCCGCGTGCCGATGAGGACCAGCTCCTGTGCGTACGGCGCCTCGTCGTCGTGGGCCGCCGATGGCTCGAAGCGGGCCACCGAGCCGGCCTGGGACCACAGACCGGTGACGTGCGGGCGGGTGGACAGGGTGAAGAAGCCTTTGGAGCGGAGGACGCGGCCGTACGCCCCGCTGTCCAAATCCTGTGTCACGAACGTCCACAACCGGGCGGGGTGGAAGGGGAGTTCGGAGCGGAAGACCATGGAGGAGACGCCGTACTCCTCGGTCTCGGGGATGTGCTCGCCGTTGAGTTCCCGGACCCAGCCCGGCGCCTGTTGGGCGCGCTCCAGGTCGAACAGGCCGGTGCCCAGGACCTGTCGGAGCGCCACGCGCGCGTGGCGTGCGTCGACGATCCGGGCGACGGGGTTGAGGCGGCGCAGTGCCGCCCGCAGCCGGGCCGCGGCGTCCGTGTCCACCAGGTCGAGCTTGTTGAGGACGATGACGTCCGCGAACTCGATCTGGTCGACCAGCAGATCGCTGACCGTGCGCTCGTCGTCCTCGAAGGGGGCCAGTCCCCGCTCGGCCAGTTCGTCGCCGCTGTCCAGCTCGGGCAGGAAGTTGGCCGCGTCCACGACCGTGACCATGGTGTCCAGACGGGCGACGTCCCCGAGCGTGGCCCCGTCGTCGCGGGCGAACGCGAAGGTGGCCGCCACCGGCATCGGCTCGGAGATGCCGGACGACTCGATGAGGAGGTGGTCGAAGCGGCCCTCCCGGGCGAGGCGGTCCACCTCCTCCAGCAGGTCGTCGCGGAGGGTGCAGCAGATACAGCCGTTGGTCATCTCGACCAGGCGTTCCTCGGTCCGCGACAGCGCGGCCTCGCCGCCCCGCACCAGCGCGGCGTCGATGTTGACCTCGCTCATGTCATTGACGATCACGGCGACCCGCAGGCCCTCGCGGTTGGCCAGCACATGGTTGAGCAGTGTGGTCTTGCCCGCCCCGAGGAACCCGGACAGGACGGTGACCGGCAGACGGTCGTACGGCATCGGGGCTCAGCCCTCGGGGCGCAGCAGGCCGCGCTCGTAGGCCTTCACGAGGTTCTGCGGTACGAGGTGCCGCACCCCGTCGATCGTGACGGGCACCAGCGACGGCGTGGCCGCCTTCCACTGCGCGCGGCGGTGGCGGGTGTTGCTGCGGGACATCTTCCGCTTGGGGACAGCCATGACAGGGACCTCCTCGGTGGGGCAGCGAGCACCGAGGACGCTACATGAAAATGGATCCCATTAACAATTGGGGTCGCTTCGTCAAAACCGGGCCCCCACACCCGCCCCGTTGCGCGGCACCAGGAACGACGGCGCCGCCGGCAGCGAGCCGTCCGTGGCGCGCGCCCCCGTGAGCGGTGCCGGGTCCGTGCTCAGGACCGACGACGCGTTCCAAGTTCCGCCCAGATTCCATGAGTTGCCGCCGGACACCGTCCCCGGACCGACGGCCGCCGCGCGGGTGTCCGCGACCGAGAGGTTCGCGGTGAGCGTGGCCTTCCCGCCCGTGACGTCCGCGTCGAAGCCGGTGCCGGCGTTGGCCCACGTCGAGTCGCGGGTCAGGGTGAGCGTGCCCGGGTTGCCGTTGTCCGTGAAGCCGTGGGCCGCGTTCTTGAAGGCGGCGCTGTTGCGCACGGAGTGGCCCACCGCGGGTGCCGGGCTGCCGCCGCCGAGCTTGAAGCCGTTGCCGTCACCCGCGAAGTCGGGGAAGTTCCAGCGGTTGAAGCCGTTGCCGTACGCGACCGTGTTCTCGATCGTGATCGGCGAGGTGAACTTCCAGGCGTCGAAGCCGTCGTCGACGTTGTTCCACAACCGCGCCCCACGCACCACGTTGCCCGTGCCGCTGCCCTCCTTGATCGCCAGCCCGTCGGCGCTCTCGCCGTTCTTGCGGGGGTCGCGGTTGGCGTAACTGTCGAGGTTCAGGATCTGGTTGTCGCTGGAGGCGCCCTGGAGCTGGAAACCCGACTCGTAGTTGTCGTGGGTCCTCAGCCGGGCGAAGACGTTGCTGTTGCAGCCGTCGCAGTAGACCCCGTAGGGGCCGTTGACGATCTCCAGATCCGAGATCCGCCAGTACGAGGCCTCCTGGTGGATCGCCCCGCGCTCGGCCCGCGCGATGCTGCCGCCGACCGGTGTGTGGCTCGCGGGCAGCCGCTCCCCGTCGACGACGACCCGCTCGCCCTGGTAGGCGCCCAGGGAGATGGGCCGGTCCGCCGTGCCCGAGGTGGTGATCGTGAGGTTGTCGGTGAGGGCGTACGTGCCCCCGCGCACGGCGATCGAGTCGCCGGGCACCGCCAGATCCACCGCCTTCTGAAGGGTCCGCAGCGGCTGCGCGAGCGTGCCGGCGGCCGCATCGCTCCCGTCCGTGGCCACCACCAGCGTCCTCGGCGCCCCCGACGCCTCACCCGCCAGGACCAGTACCGATGCCGCCGCCGCGCCCGCTACCACCGCCGACCAGATCGCCGTGTTCCTCATGGGGTCTCCCGCCTCCGCCCGCCTGCCATGTCGCGGGGGAGTCGGTGCCGGGCGCGAGAAGGTTGCCGGGTTCCAGGTCGTGTCCGCGAAGTCCCTGTGGACACGACCTAGGGTGGAGCGCGTGACCGACAGCAGCAGAGCGCCCCTCGCCGTGTTCGACCTGGACAACACCCTCGCGGACACGGCCCACCGCCAGCGCTTCCTGGAGGACAAGCCCCGCGACTGGGACGGGTTCTTCGCCGCCGCGCCCCAGGACCCGCCGATCCCGCAGGGCGTCGCCCTGGTCCTGGAGAGCGCCGAGGAGTGCGAGGTCGTCTATCTCACCGGCCGGCCCGAGCGCTGCCGGCAGGACACGCTGGACTGGCTCGCCGCGCAGGGACTGCCCGAGGGGCGCGTCCACATGCGGCGTGACAACGACCGCAGGCCCGCCCGGCGCACCAAGCTGGAGACCCTCCGCCGGCTCGCCCGCACCCGCGAGATCCGGGTGCTGGTGGACGACGACGAACTGGTCTGCGAGGACGCCGAACGGGCCGGGTTCACCGTCGTACGGGCGCGCTGGACCGCCCCCTCCGCCGCGCTGAGGACCGCGCAGGAGCGGGAGGGGCGGACCTGAGCCGCTGTCGCTAGTCCGACTCGTCCAGGCGGAAGCCCACCTTCAGGCCCACCTGCCAGTGCGCGACCTGTCCGTCCTCGATCTGGCCCCGCACCTGGGTCACCTCGAACCAGTCGAGGTTGCGCAGGGTCTGCGAGGCACGGCCGATGCCGTTGCGGATGGCCTGGTCTACGCCGTCGGGCGAGGTGCCGACGATCTCGGTCACCCGATAGGTGTGATTCGTCATGGCTCCACCGTGCCCCAGGTGGCGGCGGAGCGCGAGCCGTCCGTCACCGCACCGTGCTCAGCGACAGCGCGAACCGGCCTTCGGCGTCCGTCCACCAGTGGGCCAGATCCAGCCCCGCGGCGGACAGTTCGGCACGCACGCCCTCCTTGCGGAACTTCGCCGAGATCTCGGTGTGCAGCTCCTCGCCGGCCGCGAAGTCGATGGCGAGGTCCAGCGCGGGGATCTTCACGGTCTGTGCGGTACGGGAGCGCAGCCGCATCTCGATCCACTCGTTCTCGGCGTCCCAGAGCGCCACATGGTCGAAGGTGCCGGGATCGAAGTCGGCGTCCAGTTCGCGGTCGACGACCGTCAGGACGTTCTTGTTGAAGGCGGCCGTCACCCCGGCCGCGTCGTCGTACGCCCTGACCAGCACGTTCTCGTCCTTGACGAGGTCGGTGCCGAGCAGCAGGGCGTCGCCGGGGGAGAGCAGGGCACGGACCGACGCGAAGAACTCCGCCCGCTCGGCCGGCAGGAGATTGCCGATCGTGCCGCCGAGGAACGCCAGCAGCCGGGGGCCCGGTGTCTCGGGCAGGGTGAGCTCGGCCGTGAAGTCGGCGATCAGGGCGTGCACGTTCAGCCCCGGCCGCTCCGCGATCAGCGCGTGCCCGGCCTGCGTGAGGGCGCTCTCGCTGACGTCGACGGGCACGTACGTGTGCAGGCCGGTCAGCGCGTCGATGACGTACCGCGTCTTCTCCGAGGAGCCCGAGCCCAGCTCGACGAGGGTGCGGGCACCGGAGGCCGCCGCGATCTCGGCGGCGCGCGCGACGAGGATCTCCCGCTCGGCGCGGGTGGGGTAGTACTCGGGCAACTCCGTGATCTGATCGAAGAGTTCGCTGCCGTGGGCGTCGTAGAACCACTTCGGCGGCAGGGTCTTGGGGGTGCTGGTCAGCCCGTTCAGGACGTCGGCGCGCAGTGCGGCCTCGGTGGCGTCCTCGGGCAGGGTGCGGGTGAGAAGGAACGGGCTCACGTGCGGGGCTCCTTCAGTGGTTCCACGGACGGTTCCTTGAGCGGCGTGAGCAGCACGTCCGTGCGGCTGGCCGCGAGCAGTGTGCGGTCGGGGACCTCCTGCCAGTGCGGATCGTCGTCGTAGGGCTCGGAGGCGACGACCGTGCCGCGCGGGCACGTCAGATACCAGAGGGTGTCGCCCCAGGTGGTCGCGGTGATGCTCTCGCCGTTGCTGAGGAGGAGGTTGAGGCGGGAGCCGGGGGCCGCCTCGGCGACCTCCAGGACCGTGGCGGCCAGCGCCTGGCCCTCGTCGTCGCCGGCGCGCAGCCGGGCCAGGACTAGTGCCCAGACGAACGCCGAGTCGTTGCGGGCCTCCATGTCCAGCAGGTCCGCGGCGGGAAGGGTCTCCGTCAGGGGAGACAGGGAGCGTGGCCAGCCCTTGACGGCGCCGTTGTGGCTGAACAGCCACGGCCCGCTCGCGAACGGCGCCGCCGCGGCCTCGGCGTCCGCGCCCGCCAGGGTGGCGTCCCGGACCGCCGCGAGCAGCGCCGAGGCGCGTACGACCCGGGCCAGGTCCGCGAAGGACCGGTCCGCCCAGATGGGCCCGGCCCGGCGGTAGCGGGCCGGCACCGGGTCGCCCTCGGCATACCAGCCGACCCCGAAACCATCGGCGTTGACGGTGCCGTGGCGCTGGTGCCGGGGCGCCCAGGACTGGCGGTACAGGCTGTGCGAGGGCTCCGTGAGGAGCCGCCCGAGCGGCTCCGCACGGCCCAGATATGCCAGGTGACGGCACATCAGACGCCCTCCGCGGAACGGGCGGTGCGGAATCCGGAGAAGATCTGCCGCCGGATCGGATAGTCCCAGTTGCGGAACGTGCCCCGGCAGGCCACCGCGTCGACGGCGAACGAACCGCCGCGCAGCACCTTGTACTCGGGGCCGAAGAACACCTCCGAGTACTCCTTGTACGGGAACGCCTCGAAGCCCGGGTACGGCTGGAAGTCGCTCGCCGTCCACTCCCACACATCGCCGATCAACTGCCGTACTCCGAGCGGGGATTCACCGTCGGGGTAGCTGCCCGCCGGGGCCGGGCGCAGATGCCGCTGGCCGAGGTTGGCGTGCTCGGGCGCCGGGTCGGCGTCACCCCACGGGTAGCGCGTCGAGCGGTCCGTGGTGGGGTCGTGGCGGGCGGCCTTCTCCCACTCGGCCTCCGTGGGCAGCCGCCGCCCCGCCCAGCGGGCGTACGCGTCGGCCTCGTACCAACTCACGTGCACCACGGGCTCGTCGGGCGGCACGAGCTCCGTGACGCCGAAGCGGCGGCGCAGCCACTGGTCGCCGTCGCGCCGCCAGAACAGCGGGGCGTCGATACCGTGCCGGCGGATGTGGTCCCAGCCGGCCGGCGTCCACCATCGGTCGAGCCAGTAGCCGCCGTCCTCGATGAACTCCTGGTACGCCTCGTTGGTGACCGGAGCCGTGTCGATCCAGAACGGCGCCACCTCCCGCCGGTGCGCCGGGCGTTCGTTGTCCAGCGCCCACGGCTCGTCGGAGGTGCCCATCATGAACGGGCCGCCGGGGACCAGGACTTCGGCCGGACCCGTGAACAGGGGCGCGGGCTCCGGGTCGGGGGCGGTCAGGGCCTGCGGGCCCGTACGGAGCTGATGGGTGATCAGCATCGTCTCGTCGTGCTGCTGTTCGTGCTGCGCGATCATCCCGAAGGCGAAGCCCGCCTCCGTGAGCCGCGTCCCGTGGAAGGCGGTGGACTCCAGCAGGTCCAGGACCCGGCCGCGCACCTCCGCCGCGTACCGCCGGGCCTCGCCGGGCGGGAGCAGCGGCAGCTTCGGCCGTTCCGCGCGCGAGTGCTCGAAGGCGTCGTAGAGGCCGTCGATCTCGGGGCGCATCGCCTCGCGCCCGGCGACACCCCGCAGCAGCCAGAGCTCCTCCTGGTTGCCGATGTGCGCGAGGTCCCACACCAACGGGGACATCAGCGGCGAGTGCTGGGCGGTGAGGTCGGGGTCCTCGACACAGCTCGTCAGCAGCGTGGTGCGGTCGCGCGCCGTGGTGAGGGTGAGCAGCGCCCGGACGCGGAGCGTCTCGGCGTCGTCGGTCATGAGCGGAGGTCCTTCCCGTGCAACCGGTCCAGCAGATCGTCGGCGGGGCAGCGGCCCCGCAGGACGTACCGCTCCAGGTACGCCGTGACGGCGCCCGTGACCCCGGCGGTGGCGCCGAGCCGGGGCAGGGCGTCGAGGGCGGCCCTGAAGCACTGGACGGCGACTTCGTGGAGTTCCGGGTCGGCGAGGCCGGTGCGGGCGGCGTCGAGCCACAGCGGGTTGTGCGGGGCGGGCAGCCCCAGTGCCCGCTCGGCCAGCGGCTTCACCGCGCGGTAGGCGGTCTCGGCGGCCTCGGGGTCGTCGAAGAGCGCCGTCGTCACGGCGAGCGGCACGATCCAGCCGTCGTCGCCGGGCTGGGCGTCGATCATGCGCAGCTCGATGTGGCCGCGCGGTCTGATCGGCGGGAACAGCGTGGTGAGGTGGTAGTCGAGGTCCTCGCGGGTCGGCGGCCTCGGCGTCGCGGAGCGGGTCCAGTCGCGGAAGGTCATGTCGTCCGGGACGTCCCAGGCGCGGCCGTCCTGGCGGATGCACATCACCGGGGCGTCGAGCACGTGCCGCGCCCATGCCTCGCGCGGGTCACCGTCCAGCGGGGGAGCGCCCGCGCGGCCCGCGCCGATCTCCATCCACAGCAGCTGCCGGGTGGAGACCCAGCCGGTGGGTTCACGGCCGACGAGCGGGGAGTTGGCGAACGCGGCGACCAGGACCGCGCCCAGCTGATGGGCCAGCCACCAGCGGCGCCCGTGCCCGAGCGGGCCGGGCTCCTCGTAGCCGGCGTCCAGGCACACCTGCACGGAGGCGGAGGTGCACATCATGGCGCGGCCGGCCGGGCCGGTGCGGTCGAGGCACGCCTCCATGGCGTCGTAGCGGGGTTCGTGCAGATACCGGCGGGGTGAGTGCCAGGGATCGTGGCCGACGCCGACGAGGCCGAGATCGTGTCCGGCGAGCGCCGCGCGTACGGCGTCGAGGTCGGCGGAGACGGTGCCGATGCACTCCATCAGGGAGGCGGCGGGCGGCGAGCTCAGCTCCAGCTGGCCGCCGGGCTCGACGGTGAGCGCCGAGCCGAGGGGCACGGTCCGCAGTGCGGCGTAGGCCGCTTCGAGCCGTTCGGGTGTGACGGGGAGCTGCGGTGCGCGCAGCTCGTGGACGAGCCATTCCACCTCGACCCCGACGGTGCGGGGCGGTCCGGTCTTGAAGCAGATACCCCGGACCAGGGCCTCCACCTCGGCGGCGGACAGAGCGGTGCGGGGCTCCGTACAGTCGCTACAGTCGGTAACCGAATCGGACATGTCGGGATCCTCCTGAGATTCCACCATGTCGCCGGCCCGGATGATGTTGGCCGGACCGGCATAACTCGTCCCACCCAAAACCCTCGCGGCGTTTCGCACAAGAGTGCATATCGTCGTAATCGGGGCCGACGATCTCCGTTTTCCGGGCGTTCGCTGGGTGTTCCGGAGGCCGGGAAACTCTGTTGCACCGTATGACCAGCATCGCCCACGATGCCTGCATGAGCACGACGGGGGAGCGCGCACGGCGCGCGTTCGCGGCGCCCACGGGGGTGGCGCCATGAGCGCGCGCCTGCGTGGCATCGCACAGCAGACGGAGCAGATCGTCGAGGCGGGGTTCTACCGCGCCCCCGACGGACGCGAGGTGTCCATCACGGCGCAGGCCGAGGCCGCACGGGCCGGTACGCGGATGTACGGGCCGGAGCCCGTACCGGTACCGGAGATGCCGCCAGCCGACACGTTCGTCGAGGTCACCGGCGAGAGCAGCCTGGAGGCCGCGCGCCGTCTCGGCGGGGTCCCGGCCGTCCTGAACTTCGCCTCGGCCCGCAACCCCGGCGGCGGCTACCTCAACGGCGCCCAGGCCCAGGAAGAGGCCCTGTGCCGAGCCTCCGCGCTGTACGTGTGCGTGCGGGAGGCCAGGGACTTCTACGACCATCACCGCGCCCACCGTGACGCGTTCTACACGGACCGTGTCATCCACTCACCGGCCGTGCCCGTGTTCCGGGACGACCGCGGCCGGCTGCTGGACGAGCCGTACCTCGCGGGCTTCCTGACCGCGGCCGCGCCGAACGCGGGCGTCGTACGGCGTACGGTGCCGCAGCGCACGGCCGAGCTGCCGCACGCCCTGGCGGTGCGCGCCGAGCGGGTGCTGGAGGTGGCGGCGGCCGAGGGGTACCGGCGGCTGGTGCTGGGCGCGTGGGGCTGCGGGGTGTTCCAGAACGATCCCGTGCAGGTGGCGGGGGCGTTCCGCACGCTGCTCGGGCCGGGCGGGCGGTTCGCGGGTGCCTTCGAGCACGTGGTGTTCGGGGTCCTGGACCGCACGCCGGGCCTCGTCGTGCTGCGCGCCTTCGAGAAGGTGTTTCAGGTCCAGCCGTAGCGCTCGTGGAGCCGCTGCCTGACCAGGTTGAACCGCATCCGGTCCAGCGCACAGGCCTCCCGGCGCATGCCGTCCTCGTGCAGCCGCAGGATGCGGTCGACGTCCACCCAGGAGTCCCGTCCGGTGCGGTCCCAGGGGCCGCTGCCGATCGCCACCCACTCCCGGTCCCCGTCATGGCGCTTGCTGGACAGCTGTACGGCGAGCAGGGTCCCGGCGGCCTCCCGCGCGACCACCAGCACCGGCCGGTCCTTGCCGCGTCCGTCGTTCTCCTCATAGGGCACCCAGGTCCACACGATCTCGCCCGGGTCGGGGTCGCCGTCGTGCGCGGGCGAGTACTCGGTGCGCACCCGGCCCACCTCGCGGGGTGCGGCCTCGGTGGTGGCGGTGGGGCCGGAGCGGCCGGGGACGTTCTCATCGGTAAACGCAGTCACGGGGGCACCCTAAGGGGTGCCCCCGTGCGCGGTGTCGGCTACTTCTCCTCCACGGGCACTTTCTGCGACGGCGGCGTCGCGATTCCGTTGAGTGGTGAAGTGCCCGACGGTGCCTGGCCGTTCTGGTTCATGGACGCCAGGAGCTGGCGTGCCAGACCCAGTCCGGTGCCGCCCATGGTGAGGGCCTTGGCGAACATGTCCGCCATGCCGTCGGCGCCGTTGAGGACCACCATGTTGTCGACGTTGCCGAACGCGGACGCGCCCGCCTTGACGATCTCCGGCCAGTTCTCGGCGAGTTGCTGGGCGACGACCGCCTCCTGGTTCTCGGCGAGGGCGGCGGCCCGGGCCTTGATGGCCTCCGCCTCGGCGAGCCCCTTCGCCTTGCACGCCGCCGCCTCCGCGAGACCCTTGGCCTGGGCCGCCGCGGCCTCCGCCTCACCGGTGGCCCGGGTCGACGCCGCCGTGGCCGTACCCCGGGCCTTGGTCGCCTCGGCCTCGGCACCCGCGGCCGTCTTGACCCGGGTCGCCTCGGCCGCCGCGGCGAGCTCCGTCTCCTTCGCCTTGGCCTCGGCCGCGGAGATCCGCGCGTCCCGCTCGGCCTCGGCGAGCGTGCGCTTCTCGTAGGCCTGGGCGTCCGCCGGCTTGCGGACGTCCGCCTGGAGCTGCTGTTCGCGCCGGTTCGCCTCCAGTTCGGCGATCCGGGTCTCCTGGACGACGACCTCCTGCCGGGCCGCGGCGTCCGCGAGCGGGCCGGCCTGGCGCGCCTTCGCACCTGCCTTGTCCCGCTCGGCCTGGTAGCCGGCCTGGAGGATCTCGCTGTCCCGGGTGGCCTCCGCCATCCGTGCGAACGACTTCTGCTCGGCCTCGGTGGCCAGCCGGTTCGCCTCCGCCTGCGCGATCCGCGCGTCCCGCTGGACGGCCGCCGCGTGCGGCATCGCCAGGTTCTGGATGTACCCGGTCGGATCCTCGATCTCGTGGATCTGGAGGGAGTCGACGATGAGTCCCAGCTTCTCCATCTCCGTACCGCAGGCGGCCCGGGTCTGCCCGGTCAGCTTCTCCCGGTCCCGGATCATCTCCTCGACCGTCAACCCGCCCACGATCGACCGCAGATGACCGGCGAAGACGTTGTGCACCCGCTCGGACATCAGCTTCTGCTGGTCGAGGAAACGGCGCCCGGCGTTGGCGATCGACACGAAGTCGTCGCCCACCTTGAAGATGACCACCCCCCGCACCTTGAGCGGAATGCCCTGGTGGGTCACGCAATCCACGTGCAGCTCGGTCTCGTTGAGGTCCAGCGAGAGCTTGCGCACCGCCTGCACACCGGGCAGCACCAGCGTGCCGCGCCCCGTGACGATGCGGAATCCCATGCCTTCCTCAAGGCCCTCGGTCCTGTGCTTGGAACCGGAGATGATGAGCGCCTCATTGGGCTCGGCCACCCGCCACATCATCTTGAACACACCGATCAGCGCGAGGAGAGCACCCAGCGCGATCCCCGCAACGACGCCGATGACCATCGGCATTCGCCCCCTTTGGATGGTGCCCTTTCGGCACCGAACGAAGGGAGTGTGCGCCTCGGTGAAGCCCGGGTACAGACCCTTGCGGATCCTTGTCACAACCTTGACGCATACGGCTCTCACCTGCGGTGGAGCACGCTCAACTGTCGTATGCCGCCTGGACGTACACGGTCCTGGGCGCCTGGTACTCCACCACCATCACCACGGTGCCCCGCTCGATACGGTCCGTACCGGTGGCCGCGTAGGCGAGGAAGTGCTCGGCGCCGCCCCGCACCCGGACGATCACCTCGCCGACGAGCCCGGGCCCCACCGTTCCGGTGACCCGACCCATGAGCCCGACCATCGACGCATCATCCATGGTCACAGGGTACGGGCCGACGGCTTCACCCAGCCGGGGAATCCGTCACCGCGCGCACCGGCGGCCACGCCTCGTGCCAGCGCAGCTCCGCCTCCAGCTGCGCGGCCAGCGAGATGAGCAGCGGCTCGCTGTTCGCCGGCCCGAGCAACTGCGCGCCCACGGGCAGCCCTTCGCCGACGAAACCGGCGGGGACGTTGACGCCGGGCCAGCCCAGCACGTTCCACGGCCACGCGAAGGGGCAGGCGGCGATCATGGCGCGGTCTGTGGCCAGCCCGCCCAGCTTCAGCATCGAGCCGACGCGCGGCGGGGGAGCGGCCGTGGTCGGCGCCAGGACGACGTCGTACGACGTGAAGAAGCCGCCGATACGGCGGTGCAGGACCGCCTCGGCCCGGCGTGCCGCCCTGAGCGGCGCTCCGCCGAGCAGCCGCCCCAGCCGGGCGGCGTCCCGGGTGCGCCGGTCGAGGAGTTCGGGGAAGGGGGCCTCGCCGACCCGCTCGGCGAGACCGACCGTGGCGCGCGGGATGAAGGTGAGCCCGATCTGCCCGTACGGGGGGTCGGCCTCCTCGACGGTGTGCCCCAACGCGGCCAGTTTCTCGGCGAGTTCGACGACCTTGGCCCGTACCCCGGGCTGGAGCCGTGCGGGCAGCGCGGTGAACGGGGGCTTGAGGGCGAGTGCGATGCGCAGCCGGCCGGGGTCCCGTCCGACCGCTCCGGAGGCGTCGACGGCGGGCGGCCGGTGCGGGTCGAGGTCGTGGTTGCCGCTCGCCGCGTCCAGCAGGAGTGCGGCGTCGGCGACCGTGCGGGCCAGGGTGCCGTTGACGGTGATGCCCTGGAAGGACTCGCCGCGCGGCCAGGTGGAGATCCGGCCGCGCTGCGGCTTGATGCCGATGAGATGGGTCCAGGAGGCCGGGATGCGCACCGATCCGGCGCCGTCCGAACCGAGCGCGGCCGGTACCAGGCCGGCGGCGACGGCGGCGGCCGAACCGCCCGAGGAGCCGCCCGGGGTGTGCTCCGCGTTCCACGGGTTGCGGGTCGCGCCGAAGGCGGGTCCCTCGGTGAAGGGCCACTGCCCGAACTCGCAGGTGTTGGTCTTGCCGACGACGACGGCTCCGGCCGCCCGCAACCGCCGTACGGCTTCCCCGTCCTGGGCCACGGCCGGGAACTCGCCCCGGCAGCCGAACGCGGTCGGCTCGCCCGCCACGTCCATGTCGTCCTTGACGGCGACGGGTACGCCGAGCAGCGGCCCGCGCACTCCGGCGGCGAGTTCCTTGTCCGCAGCGTCCGCCTCGGCGAGCGCCGCTTCGGCCCTCAGGACCCGGAAGGCGTTGAGGGTGGGCTGCGTCGCGTCGATCCGCTTGAGGGCCTGCTCCACGAGCGTCCGCGACGTCACCTCCCCCTCGGCCAGCGCACGGGCGGACTCCGCCAGGCCTGCGGCGCGGTCGAGCGTCATGCGGGACACCTCCGGGAGGGCATTGTCTACCGAACGGTAACCTGTGGAAGCGCTGTCCCGGAACGCCCTTGCCGCGGGCGGGAGTTCCGTGCGCGGCACAGCATTCCCACAGTGCTCGCCAGGTGATGCGCAAACCATTGACGCGATTCAGCCTCGCCCCTACCTTCTGATCGACTTTCCGAACCTTGTTCGGAATGTCGGACATCAGAGCCGCGTTGTTCGCCCGAGGGAGAGCCGCCCGTGACCACACGACCCCCCGCACCGTCCCGTCGTACCCTGCTGCGTGCGATGGCGGCCCTGCCCGCCTCGGCCGTGCTGATGGGCGGCCTGCCCGGCGCGGCCCTCGCCGCCGCCCCGGCGAGCGGCTCCGCGACCCGCTACACCATCGTGCCGTTCCTCAACAGCAACGACGGCACGGTGAACGTCTACCAGTCGGACGACGCCCTCGACTTCCGGCTGCTCCAGTCCTCGGCCTACACCCCGCCGAGCAACAGGATCCGCGACGCCAGCATCTTCAAGCACACCAACGGCTACTACTACATCACCTACACCACCCACACCTGGCAGGACACCAGCACCACCATCGGCTTCGCCCGCAGCTCCGACCGGGTCAACTGGACCTTCCTGTACGACTACACGGTCCCGATCACCAACCTGTCCCGGGCCTGGGCGCCCGAGTGGTTCGTCGACAGCGACGGCAGCGTGAACGTCATCGTGTCCTGCTCGGTCACCAGCGACGAGTGGATCTTCACCCCGTATCTGCTGAAGGCGACGAACACCGCGCTCACGGCGTGGAGTTCACCGGTCGCGCTGTCCGGGATCGGCTCGAACCACATCGACACGTACCTCGTGAAGATCGGCTCGACCTATCACGCGTTCACCAAGAACGAGACGACCAAGTACATCGAGTACGCGACGGCCACCTCGCTGACCGGCCCCTACACGATCTCGAAGACCGGCGACTGGGCCGGCTGGGGCAGCTACCGCGAGGGCCCGGCGCTCGTCCAGCTCGACAACGGCGCCTGGCGGCTCTTCTTCGACGGCTACGGCGACGGCAACTACTACTACAGCGACAGCTACGACACCTTCGCGACCTGGTCCGCCCCGGTGGCCCTGCCCGTGGTCTCCGGAACGGCCCGGCACTTCACGGTGATCAAGGAGACGGTGACGGGCGGACCGACCCTGGCGAAGAACGTCACACGGTCCTTCCAGTCGGCCAACTACTCCACCCGCTACTGGCAGACCCAGTCCTCGCTGCTCAACCTCCCGGTGGTGACCAGCTCCAGCACCACCGCCGAGAAGACGGCGTCGACCTTCACCGTCGTCGCGGGCCTCGCCGACGCCAACGGCTACTCCTTCCGCGACTCCTCCGGCAACTACCTGCGCCACTGGGACTTCAGGGCCCGCTTCGACGCGAACGACGGCACGACGACGTTCGCCAAGGACGCGACGTTCATCGCCCGCACGGGGAGCACGAGCGGCTCGATCCGCTTCGAGTCGTACAACTACCCCGGGTACTACCTGCGCCACTACAACTACCAGCTGCGGGTGGAGCGTTCGAACGGCACCGATCTCTTCCGGACCGACAGCTCCTTCACCCCGGTGACCGCCTGGGCCTGAGCCCCCGGGGCTAGAGCGGCGCCGGGGACGAGGCACCGGCGATCAGCAGACGGGGCGTGCCCGTGCCGTTCGCGGGCACGCTCCACAGGTCGCTGGTGTCGACCTCGCCCTCGGCGGGGAGGGCGTAGGCGACGGTTTTGTCGTCCAGCCAGGTGGCCTGGTCGTCGACGCTGTGGCGTTCGGCCAGGGGTGTCTCCTTGAGGGTGCGCAGGTCGAGGACGTACTCGCGCCAGAGGTCGGTACGGGACAGCACCCGCTTCTTGAAGGCGACGCGGGTGCCGTCGGGGGAGAGGGACGGGCACTCCACGTTCTCGATCAGGGTGGTCACCGACTGCCGCGAGATCGAACCCCGCACCAGGTAGGTCTTGTTGTCCGTGTTCAGGGTCGCGTAGAACGTGTCGTCGTCCGTGGCGAAGGTGACACCCCAGAAGTTGACGTCCGCCGCCTTGTAGGACTTGCCGTCCAGATCGATGGCGAACGTCTCCAGGCTGGGGATCAGCTTCATGGTGCGGGTGTCCAGGATCGAGGTCCTGGTGGAGAAGAACGCGGACGCGTAGGACTCGCCCGAGACGAAGACGGTCCAGGCCACGAAGCGGCCGCTGGGCGAGACCCGGGCGCGGCTCGGGGTGCCCGCGAGCGAGTACGTGTGCCGGGTGCGCAGGTCGGCGTCCAGGAGCAGGGCCCGGTTGTTCTGCTTGAGGACGCCGGTGTCGGACTGGAGGCAGACGCCGGTGTCGGCGGCCGCGTAGAAGCGCGCGCACTTCAGGTCGGAGGCGGTCCGCCCGCTGTCGGGCTCGGTGGACGGGACCGAGGCGACGGCGGTGCGGTGCGGACCGGAGGCCGCGTTGACGAACATCAGCCGGTCCTTCTGGCCGAGCGTCACCTTGCCCCCGCTGACGGCGGGGCCGCCCGCCTGCGGCCGGTTCGCCCGGTCCGCGCGGTCGGCGGCGCGCAGGACCAGGCCGGTCCCCACGCCCGCGAGCAGCAGCACCGCCGTGACGAGGACGATCAGGCGGCGGCGGAGCGATGTCATCTGGTTCCTCTGGTTCTTCTTCGCTGGAGTCGTCATCGGGTCCCGCTTCGCCGTGGTGGTCATCGCTCCCGCCTCGCCATGGTGGTCATCGGGCGCCGCCGGTAGGCCTCAGCACCAGGCCCGCGACGGCCGCGCAGCACAGCAGCCCGACCGCCGAGCCGGCCAGAGCCGGTCCGTAGCCCCATATCGTCCAGGCGGCGCCGAACCCCAGCGAGCAGCAGAACCGGGCCAGTGCCTGACTGGTGCCGACGATGGCGAGACCGCTGGCGCGCAGATGCTCGGGCACGGTGGCGGCCAGGGCGGCGGGGAGCACCCCGTCGGTGGCGGCGTAGAACACGCCGTGCAGGGCGAGGACGAGGAAGGGCAGGGCCGGTGTGGCCGGGGCCCACAGCAGCAGCGCGTAGGCGGTGAGCAGGGCCAGGTGCCCGGCGAGGAACACGGTGTGCCGTCCGACGCGGTCGGCCAGCGCGCCGAGGGGCACGGCCAGCAGCAGGAACACGACGGCGGTGCCCAGTGGCAGCAGCGGGAACCACTCCTCGGCGAGGCCCGCGCGCCGTTGCAGGAGCAGGTAGACGAAGGCGTCGCTGACGGTGGTCAGACCGAGCAGCGCGGCACAGCCGGCGAGGGCCCGGAGGCGGGGCAGACGCAGCAGGTCGAGGGCCTCGCGGAAGCGGACGGGCGGCCTTGTCGTATCGAGCGGCGCGTCCTGCGGCACGTCTGCCCCGTCGGGCGCGGTGTCCCGTGGCCCGCCCGCGCCGGCAGGCCGGGAGTCCTGCCCTCTGCCCGGTACGAACAGCACCAGGACGACCACGCCGAGGACGGCCACGCACGCGCTCACCCCGAACACGGCGTCGTAGCCGTCGGCCGCCGCGTTGAGGATGAGGAACGCGGCCAGGGGGCCGAGCATCGCGCCGGTGGTGTCCATCGCCCGGTGGATGCCGAAGGCCCGGCCCTGGCGTTCGGACGGTGTGGACAGGGAGATCATCGCGTCGCGCGGGGCGGTGCGCAGGCCCTTGCCGGTGCGGTCCAGGGCGAGGACCGTACCGAGGGCGCCGATGCTGCTCGTGAGCAGGAGCAGCGGTTTGCACAGCGCGGACAGGCCGTATCCGAGCCCGGCGATCAGCTTGTGGTTGCGTACTCGGTCGGCGAGATGACCGCCGGTGAGCTGGACCAGCGCGCTGACGCCGTTGTAGACACCGTCGAGGGCGCCGAATCCGAGGGGACTGAAGCCGAGCGTGGTGACGAGGTAGAGCGGCAGGACGGCGGTGACCATCTCCGAGGAGATGTCGGTGATCAGGCTGACCGTGCCCAGCACGAGCACGACCGGGGCGACCTTGGGCCGCAGGCCGCGTCTTCGGCCCCGCTCGGTGTCCGCCCCTGCGGGTGCGGAGCGGTCGGTGAGGTACATGTCCAGGACTCCAGTCGTGCCGCGTTCAGTTCTGCCGGCTGCTCTCGTCCCGCAGCCAGGTGCCGAAGTCCTGGGCCCTGATGGCCTTCCGCGCCCTGCGCCGGGCGACGACCGCCGCGGTGACGAAGACCAGGACCGCCGGGAGGAGCTTCGGCTGCCCGCGGAGCAGGGTTGTGAGATCCGCCGTGCTGGTGCGGGCCGTGGCCTCCTCGGGTCCCCGCCGCTGCTCGACCTGGGCGGTGGACACCGCGGCCCGGATCCGCCGATTGATCAGATCCGGCCAGGTACGCGGCGGATGGACCACGACACCCGCCGCACCGACCACGCGCCGCTCCGCGGGGGCGAACGCCAGGGACGCCGCCAGGTCGTCAGCCATCAGCGGCGGCAGCGCGGCGATCCGGGCGTGCCCTGCCTTGGAGACCGCGATGACGCCCCGGCCGAACAAGCCCTCGCGTACGACCGGGAGTTGTTGCCACACCCGGTAGTAAGCGCGTACTCGCCAGGCGCAGCCGTCCAGTGGGATCCGCCGTTCCGGAGCGGTGGCGAGGATGTCCGAGGTGCCGTCGTCGAGGGGTTCGGTGAGTGTTCGGACGTCCGCTCCCGTGATCACGACGTCGGCGTCCACGTACACACGAGGGAAGCCCCGCGCGTGCTCGTCACCGGTCCGCAGGGCGGCGTGTTTGGACGGGGTGGGGATCTCCACCACCCGCACACCCGGGCCGCGGGCGGCCGCGATCCGTGCGGTGTCGTCCGTGCAGCCATTGCATACGACCACGATGTCGTTTTCGTCCTCGCGGGATTCGGAATCGGCCAGAAGTGAATCGAGTAGCCGGCCGATGACTTGCGCTTCGTTGTGGGCCGGGATCACGATGCTCGTCACCTGGGCAGTATGCAGTCGATGTCACTAATGCGATGTGTGTTTCGTCCAACTGTTCCCGTGACTGTGCTCGGTGGTCTAGATTGAGGCCCGCCGAGCCGGTTTGGGTGGGGAACGTGAGGCCGCGAGGCACAGGCCGACATGCAGGGGACATGGGGCGGTTGGGGAACCGCTGAGGCTTCTTTCTTTCATCTGCCGTTGTGTCGGGGGCGCATCGGTGTTCGGTCAGGGGTAACCGCGCACGTGGTGGGGGGCGCATGACCATTGAGGTCACGCATGAGCAACTGGATGTGGAACAAAGGACTCCACGAGGTCGCCGAAGACCTTGGGAAAAGAAGTACCGGATAGTCCTGCTGGTCGCGGACGGCCTCGCGGCTGTCGTCGCGGCCCTGGTGATCCACGCGGTGTACGGCCGCTGGGCGGTGGCCCTGGTGCTGCCCCCGGTGTGGCTCGCGGCCATGGTGGCCCACCGTTCCTACGACCGCAGGGCGTTGGGGCTGGGGACCGAGGAGTACCGGCGGGTGCTCCGGGGCGCTGTCGCACTGCCGGCGCTGGCCGCCGTCGCGCACTGGACCTTCACCCACGACCCGGGCCTTTTCCATGACATGACCATGGCCGCAGTGCCGGCCGCCGCCCTCGCCCTGCTGGTCCGCTACACGCTGCGCCGCAGACTGCACCGGCGATGGGCCCGGGAACGGGGCGGCAGCGCGACGCTCCTGGTCGGTCCGTCACGCGGCGTCGTGGAGCTGGTCGCCGTGCTGCGGCGCGGCGGAGCCCAGGAGCTGCAGGCGGCCGGGGTGTGTCTGAGCGATCCGCAGAACGCGGCGGAGATCCGCAGGCTGGGGCTCCCGGTGCTCGGCGGTGTCGACACCATGGACGACGTCATCCGCGCCCTGGGGATCGGCACCGTGGTGGTGCTGCCCGCCCCCGAGTACGACGCCTCCGTCCTGCGCCGCATCTCCTGGACGGCGGCCGTGCAGGGCGTCGACTTCCTGCTGGCCCCCGTGCTGGCCGACGTGTCCGACGCCCGGCTGACCGTGCGGCCCACCAACGGGGTGCCGCTGATGCGGATCCAGGCGCCCAACTTCTCCCGGGTCTCCCGCCTGCCCAAGGAACTCCTGGACCGCTCGCTCGCGGCGCTGCTCCTGTGCCTCCTCGCCCTGCCCATGCTGGCGATCGCCCTGATCGTCCGCCTCGACAGCTCCGGCCCCGCACTCTTCAGACAACAGCGGGTGGGCCGGTTCGGCGATCACTTCACCATGTTCAAGTTCCGCACGATGCGCCCCGACTCGGAGGCGCTGCGGGCCGAGCTGGAGCACCTCAACGAGAACAGCGACGGCCTGCTGTTCAAGGTGAAGGAGGACCCGCGGATCACCCGGGTCGGCTCCTTCCTGCGCCGCACCTCGCTCGACGAACTGCCGCAGCTGCTCAATGTGATCGGCGGCCACATGTCGCTCGTCGGCCCCCGCCCCTCCCTGCCCGAGGAGGTGGAGGAGTACCCGTCGGAGGTCAAGCGGCGGTTGCTCGTGAAGCCCGGCCTCACCGGGCTGTGGCAGGTGAGCGGCCGCTCCGACCTGCCCTGGGAAGAGGCGGTCCGGCTCGATCTCGGATACGTGGACAACTGGTCGATGGGCCTTGACCTGTCGATCCTGGCGCGCACCGGATCCGCGGTGGTGCGCGGAACGGGGGCCTACTGATGGACCGGAAGAAGAGGGACCAAGTGACCGAGACCGCGGAGCCGTTGGGAGTCGCAGTCGTCGGGGCCGGCTACTGGGGCCCCAACCTCGTCCGCAACTTCCAGGCCAGCGAACGCTTCAGGCTGCGCTGGCTGTGCGACCTCGACGTGGCGCGCGCCCAGCGCGTGCTCGGCGGTTACTCGACGGTCCAGCCGACCGCGGACTACGCGGCCGTCCTCGCCGACCCCTCCGTCGACGCCGTCGCCGTGGCCACGCCCGCCGGCACCCACCTCGACATCGCCCTGGCCGCCCTGCGGGCCGGAAAGCACGTCCTCGTGGAGAAGCCCCTCGCGGCGACCTACGCCGACGGGCTGCGTCTGGTGACCGAGGCGGAGGAGCGCGGCCTCACCCTCATGTGCGACCACACCTACTGCTACACACCCGCGGTGGGCCGCATCAGGGAACTGGTCCGCTCCGGCGAACTCGGCGAGATCCACTTCGTCGACTCGGTCCGGATCAACCTGGGGCTGGTCCAGAAGGACATCGACGTCCTGTGGGACCTGGCACCGCACGACCTGTCGATCCTGGACTTCATCCTCCCCGACACCGTCGAGCCGGTCGCCGTCGCCGCCCACGGGGCCGACCCGATCGGCGCCGGACAGGCCTGTGTCGCCTATCTGACGCTCACGCTCAGCACGGGCGCCATCGCCCACGTGCACGTCAACTGGCTGTCGCCGACCAAGGTGCGGACCACCATGGTGGGCGGCTCCAAGCGCACCCTCGTCTGGGACGACCTCAACCCCGCCCAGCGCGTGGCGATCTTCGACCGGGGCGTGGACCTGGCCTCGCCCCAGGAGATCGGCGCGGACGAACGCCGGGACATGCTCATCTCGTACCGCTCCGGCGACATGGTCGCGCCCGCCATCGGCGAGAAGGAGGCGCTGCGCAGCATGGTCGACGAGTTCGGTGACGCCATCCGGCAGCGCCGGGCGCCGCTGACCGACGGCCGGGCGGGCCTCAGGGTGCTGGACATCCTCGAAGCGGCCTCCCGGAGCCTGGAGTTCAGGGGCGCGGTCGTCGGCCTGCGCACCGGCCACTGACCGTTCGCACCGAGACGTCCACCGCGACGTCCACCGAGACGTTCACTGAGAAGTCCGCTGAGAAGGAAGTGCAGTTGAGCAGCGTACGAGGCAAGAAGATCCTGGTCACCGGGGGAGCGGGCACCATCGGCTCCAACCTCGTCGACCTCCTGGCCGAAGGCGGCGCCCGCGAGATCGTGGTGCTGGACAACTTCGTGCGCGGACGGCGGGCCAACCTCGCCCGGGCCCTGCCCAGCGGTGTCGTGGACGTCGTCGAGGGCGACGTCCGGGACATCGACACCGTGAAGAAGGTCACCGAGGGCGCCGACCTGGTGTTCCACCTCGCCGCGATCCGCATCACCCAGTGCGCCGAGGAGCCGCGGCTCGCCAACGAGGTGCTGGTCGACGGCACGTTCAACGTCCTGGAGGCGGCGGCCGCGGCCGGCGTGACCAAGGTCGTCGCCTCGTCCTCGGCGTCCGTCTACGGCATGGCCGAGGCCTTCCCGACGACCGAGCGCCACCACGCGTACAACAACGACACGTTCTACGGCGCGGCCAAGGCCTTCAACGAGGGAATGCTGCGCAGCTTCCACGCCATGTACGGCCTCGACTACGTGGCGCTGCGCTACTTCAACGTCTACGGCCCCCGGATGGACATCCACGGCCTCTACACCGAGGTGCTCATCCGCTGGATGGAGCGCATCGAGGCGGGCGAGCCGCCGCTGATCCTCGGCGACGGCACCCAGACCATGGACTTCGTCGACGTCCGCGACATCGCCAGGGCCAATGTGCTGGCCGCCGAGTCGGACCTCACCGACGAGGTGTTCAACGTCGCGTCCGGCACCGAGACTTCGCTGCGCGAACTCGCCGACGGCCTCCTGGAGGCGATGGGCGCGTCCGGTCTGGAGCCGGTCCACGGGCCCGCCCGCGCGGTCAACGGGGTCAGCCGCCGGCTCGCGGACACCTCGCGGGCCGCCGAGCGGCTCGGGTTCACGGCGCGGATCGATCTGCGTACCGGGCTCAAGGACCTGGTGGAGTGGTGGCGTTCGGAGCGGGAGGCGGCCAAGTGAGCACCGACCGCATCCCGGTGATGATCCCCTGGCTCGGCGAGGAGGAGGCCAGGGCCGCCTCCGACGCGGTGCTGTCCGGATGGGTCGCCCAGGGACCCAGGGTCGCCGAGTTCGAGCGGGCCTTCGCGGAGCGGGTGGGCGCCGAGCACGCCGTCGCGGTCAGCTCCTGCACCACCGCCCTGCACCTGTCGCTCGTCGCGCTCGGCCTCGGCCCCGGCGACGAGGTCGTGGTGCCCTCGCTGTCGTTCATCGCCACCGCCAACGCCGTACGGTACGTCGGCGCCGAGCCGGTGTTCGCGGACGTCGACCTGGCCACCGGCAACCTCACCCCGGCCACCGTCGAAGCGGTCCGCACCCCTCGTACGAAGGCCGTCCTCGCCGTCCACCAGGGCGGCGTACCCGCCGATGTGCACTCCCTGCGCGCCGCCTGCGCCGAGTGGGACCTGCCTTTGGTCGAGGACGCGGCCTGCGCCATCGGCTCCACCGTCGGCGGCAAGCCCGTCGGACACGGCGCGCTGATCGCCGCGTGGTCCTTCCACCCCCGCAAGCTCGTCACCACCGGCGAGGGCGGCATGGTCACCACGGACGACGCCGAGTGGGCGGCACGGCTGCGCCGGCTGCGCGAGCACGGCATGAACGCCTCCGCGGCGGACCGCCACGCGAGCGACAAGCCGGTCCTGGAAAGCTACCTGGAAGTCGGCTTCAACTACCGGATGACCGACGTCCAGGCCGCGATCGGCCTGGTCCAGCTCGGCAAACTCGACGCGATGATCGCGCGCCGCCGCGAACTGGCGGCCCGCTACGACGCGTTGCTGCGGGACGTCCCCGGCCTCACCCCGGTACGCGATCCCGCGCACGGGCAGAGCAACTTCCAGTCCTACTGGGTGCTGCTGGACGGCGACTTCCCTCTCGGCCGGGACGATCTGCTCGCCGCGCTCGCCGCGGCCGGTGTCTCCGCCCGGCGCGGGATCATGGCCTCGCATCTCGAACCCGCCTACGCGGACCACCCCGGCGCGCCGCTGCCGGTCACCGAGCGGATCACCCGGGACTCGCTGATCCTGCCGCTGTTCCACACCATGACCGAGGACCAGCAGGACCGCGTCGTGGCCGCCCTGCGCGAACAGGCCCAGCACGATCAGGCCCCGCGCGAACAGGCCCGAGGATGAACGGACTCGTCATCATCGGCGCGGGCGGCTTCGCCCGGGAGACCGCACAGGCCGTACACGACGCGGGCGACCTCAAGCTGCTCGGACACCTCGACGACAACCCCGCCCTGTACGGCACGGAAGTCGACGGGGTCCCGGTCCTCGGCGGCTGCGACCTGGTTCACGACCTGCCCGAGGCCCGCGTGGTGATCTGTGTGGGCAACCCCCGGGACTACGCGGCCCGCGCCCGGCTGGTCCGCCGGCTAGGCCTGCCCACGGACCGCTACGCCACCGTGATGCATCCGACGGCGGTGGTGTCGGCGACCTCCGAGGTCGGCCCCGGCTCGGTCCTGCTCGCGCACTGCGTCCTCACCGCCGCCGTCAGGGTGGGCGCGCAGGTCGCGGTGATGCCGCACGTGGTCCTCACCCATGACGACGTGGTCGAGGACTACGCCACCATCACCTCCGGAGTCCGTCTCGGCGGGGGCGTACGGCTGGAACAGGGCGCCTACGTCGGCTCCGGGGCCCTGGTCAGGGAGGGCACGACGGTCGGTGCCTGGTCCCAGATCGGGATGGGGAGCGGTGTGCTCGGCGACGTTCCGCCGGGCGAGGTCTGGGTGGGGAACCCGGCCCGACGACTGCGCGCGGCGGGCGCGCCCGCGCTCGACGAACTCGCGAAGCGAACAGAACAGTGGGGGGACCGCTGACATGAACCACATTCCGCTGGTGGACCTCAAAGCGGCCCACGAGGAGGTCGCCGACGAGGTACGGGCCGGATTCGAACGGGTCCTGGCGAACACCGCGTTCGTCGGCGGCGACGAGGTCCGCCACTTCGAGCGCGAATACGCCGAGTTCGGCTCGGTCGCCCACTGCGTGGGCGTCGCCAACGGCACCGACGCCCTCGAACTCGCCCTGCGCGCAAGCGGAGTCGGGCCCGGCGACGAGGTCGTCGTACCCGCCAACACCTTCATCGCCACCGCCGGCGCGGTGGCCAGGACCGGTGCGACACCCGTCCTCGCGGACTGCCGGCCCGACACCTATCTGCTCGACCCCCAGGCGGCGCTGGACGCGGTCGGCCCGGCCACCCGCGCGGTGGTACCCGTGCACCTCTACGGGCAGATGGCCGACGTGACGGCCCTGTCCGGCCGGCTCCCCGACCGCGTACGGATCGTCGAGGACGCCGCCCAGTGCCAGGGCGCCACCCGCGACGGCCGCGCGCCGGGCAGCGGGGGGATCGCCTCCACCAGCTTCTACCCGGGCAAGAACCTGGGCGCCTACGGCGACGCGGGCGCCGTGCTGACCGACGACGCGGAACAGGCCGACCTGATGCGCGCGATCGCCAACCACGGCGGCGTCGCCAAGTACCGCCACGACGTGCCCGGGTTCAACAGCCGGCTCGACGGGCTCCAGGCCGTCGTCCTGCGCGCGAAGCTGGCCCGCCTCGCGGACGGCAACGCGGCCCGCCGGGCGGCCGCCGCCCGCTACGGCACGCTGCTGGCCGACCTCGCGGCCGGCGGCCAGGTCGTGCTCCCGACGACGGACACCGGCAACGTCCACGTCTGGCACCTGTACGTCGTCCAGATCGCCGGCGCCGACCGCGACGACATCGTCGGCAAGCTCAACGCCGAGGGCATCGGTGCCGGAGTGCACTATCCCGCCCCGGTCCACCTCACACCGGCGTACCGCCATCTCGGCCACGCCCGGGGCGACTTCCCGCACGCCGAGCACACGGCGGACCGGATCCTGTCGCTTCCGCTCCACCCGCACCTCACCCCCGACCAGCAGCAACGAGTCGTGGACACCCTCGCCCACGCACTGCGCGGCTGACCGGTCCCCGAAACACGCTCCACCCCCACGACACGGGGCGCTCCTGCACAGCACCGCTGAGAGGTACACATGAACAGATGGGGCAGACGGCTCCGGGGCGGGCGCCTCGCCGTCGCAGCAGCATTGATATGGGCGGTGCTCCCACAGGCCGTACCCGCCCAGGCGGCGTCCGATCCCTGCGGAACGGGCTCCAACGCGATCGTCTGCGAGAACTCCAAGACGGGCAGCCCGATGTCCGACTGGTACTCGCCCAACTCCTACGGTGACATCAAGGGGTTCACCACCAAGGAGAGCGTTCAGGCCGGTGACACCGTCCAGTTCAAGATCCAGTCGCCGGTCACCTACCGCGTGGAGATCTACCGACTGGGCTGGTACGGCGGCGACGGCGCGCGCCTGATGTCGACCGCGACGCAGGCGGCCACCACCTACCCGGCCAACTTCACGACGAATCCCGCCAGTTGCACCACCAAGGCCAGCACCGGCCTGGTCGACTGCGGCAACTGGCCCGTGACCGTGAACTGGACCGTGCCCAGCGACGCCGTGTCCGGTCTGTACATCGCGAACCTGACGCAGACGGACGGCGACGGCCTGATGCCGTACCCGTTCGTCGTCCGCAAGGACTCCAGCACCTCCGACATCGTCGTGCAGACCAGCGACCAGACCTGGCAGGCCTACAACGACTACGGCGGCCAGGACCTCTACGGAGGCACCGGGCCCGCGCCGGACGGCCGCGCCTACGAGGTCAGTTACAACCGGCCGCTGGACATCGGCGGCGACAACGGCATCTACGGCTCCGAGTTCATGATGCTGTCCTGGCTGGAACGCAACGGCTACGACGTCAGCTATCTGTCCGGCGTGGACGTGTCGACCCATGGCGACACCCTGCTGGAGAACCACGACGTCTACCTGTCCTCGGGACATGACGAGTACTGGACGCAGAGCCAGTACGACAACGTCCTGGCGGCCCGCAAAGCCGGAGTGCGGCAGGCCTACTTCAGCGGCAACGAGGTCTTCTGGAAGACCCGGCTCACCCCGAGCATCGACGGCACCAGCACCTCGAACCGCACCCTGACCTGCTACAAGATGACCAAGATGGTGCAGGGCAACGGCATCGCCGACCCCAGCGGCCAGTGGACCGGCACCTGGATGGACCCGACCAGCACCCAGTACGGCATGGACTACCAGCCGCCGAACATCCTCACCGGCTCCATGTTCACGGTGAACGGCTACCGCGCCGACGCGATCACGGTCCCCGGCTCGTACGGCAAGAACCGGCTGTGGCGCAACACCTCCATCGCGAACCTCACGTCGAGCCAGACCGCCACGTTCCCGACGGGCACCCTCGGCTACGAGTGGGACAGCGACATCGTCAACAGCACCAGGCCCGCCGGCGCGATCCACCTGTCGTCCACGACGGTGGACATCGACGACGGCAAGTACCGCCTGGACTGGGGCAACATGTACGGCAACGGGACGGCGACGCACAACCTCGTCGAGTTCCGCGACCAGGACTCCGGCGCCCTCGTGTTCGGGGCGGGCACCGTGCAGTGGTCGTGGGGTCTGACCAACCTGCCGACGTACGACCCCGACGACGTGGTGGTCACCGAGGACGCCCGCATGCAGCAGGCGACGGTGAACGTCCTCGCCGACATGGGCGTCCAGCCGCAGACCCTCCAGAGCAACCTCAGCTCGGCCACGGCCTCCACCGACACCACCGGGCCGACCATCACCGTGTCCAGCCCGGCCTCCGGAGTCACCGTGCCGGCCCTGAAGCCGGTCACCATCTCCGGCACCGCCAGTGACTCAGGCGGCGGAGTCGTGGCCCGCACCGAGGTCTCCACCGACGGCGGAACCACCTGGAACGCCGCCACCGGACTGACGTCCTGGACCTACAGCTGGACACCGACCACACCGGGCAGCGCGTCGATCAAGGTGCGCGCGGTGGACGACAGCGTCAACATCGGCGCCGTCACCACCATCCCGCTGACCGTCGGCCCGCAGGCCTGCCCCTGCACCATCTGGCCGGCCACGGCGGTACCCGGCACTCTCAACGCGGGTGACGCCGGTCCGCTGGAGCTCGGCGTCAAGGTCCGTACCACGGTGGCCGGTTCGATCACCGGTATCCGTTTCTACAAGTCGCCCGCCAACACCGGCACCCACACCGGCAGCCTGTGGAGCGCCTCCGGCACCCGCCTGGCCACCGGCACCTTCACCAACGAGACGGCCTCCGGCTGGCAGCAGCTGAACTTCGCCACCCCGGTGACCGTCAAGGCCAACACCACCTACGTCGCCTCGTACTTCGCCCCCAACGGCGGCTACTCCTACGACGGCGGCTACTTCTCCGGCGACTCCGCGGGCCTGGCCCCGCTCACCGCCCTGAAGTCCGGCACCGACGGCGGCAACGGCGTCTACAAGTACAGCTCCACCAGCGCGTTCCCGTCCTCGGCGTCCTCGGGCAGCAACTACTGGGTGGACGTGGTGCTGGACACCGCGACGGCCAGTACGACCCCGCCCGTCGTCACCTCGACGTCCCCGACCTCGGGGGCCACCGGCGCGGCGATCACGACACCGGTGTCGGCCGTCTTCGACCACGCCATCGACGGCGACACGCTGACGTTCACCGTGAAGGACCCCGGCGGCAACACCGTGCCGGGCGCCAAGACGCTGCCCGCGTCGAACAAGGCGACCTTCACCCCGTCGACGGAACTGGAGCTGAACACCACGTACACCGCCTCGGTCCAGGCCGAGGACCTGTGGGGCAACGCCATGACGGCCCCGGTGACGTGGAACTTCACCACCAGTTCCACACCGCCCGCGGTCACCTGCCCCTGCTCGCTGTGGAACACCTCCACCGTGCCGGCCAGGACCGCGGTGACCGACGACCCCAACTCCCTCGAACTGGGCACCCGCTTCCAGTCCTCGGCGAGCGGCTGGGTCACCGGCGTCACCTTCTACAAGGGCGCGACCAACACCGGCACCCACACGGGCAGCCTCTGGTCGGCCGGCGGGACGCTCCTGGCCTCCGGCACCTTCACCAGCGAGTCCGCCTCCGGCTGGCAGACGATGACCTTCGCCACCCCGGTGGCGATCAGCGCGGACACCGCGTACGTCGTCTCCTACCACGCGCCGAACGGCAACTACGCGGTGGACGGCGGCTACTTCGCCTCGGCCCACAAGTCGTATCCGCTGACCGCCCCCGCCGACATCAGCACGGCCCGCAACGGTCTCTACCGGTACGGCAGTGACGTGGCCTTCCCCAACAGTTCCTACGGATCCGCGAACTACTGGGTCGGGCCGCTCTTCACCGCCGAGGACCCGTCCGCGGCGCTGACGTCGGGCACCACGTCGGAGGAGACCGCGTCCCAGCTGGCGCGCACCGCCGACGCGTCGCACCCTCTGATCACGACACTGCCCAGCTCCACGAAGGTGGGGTCGGTGAAGGCGAAGCTGACCATCCTGCCGGGCGCCAAGGCCGCGGTCGCCAGGAAGCTTCACGTCAAGGCCGTCCTCAACTACGACCGGGCCACCCACAAGGTGTCCGTCCATCTGTCCGCCCCGCTGCCCGACGGCACACGGTTCAAGATCACGGTCACGGCCCGGGACAAGAAGCACCACACGGTCAAGTCCCATGACTGGACCCTGACCAGCAAGACCGTCCGCAAGAAGCACTAGTGCGCACCGGTGCCGGCCTCCTCGGGGGCCGGCACCGGGGATTGGCCTCATCACCGATGTCCACCGTCAGTGTCGTGATCCCCTGCTACAAGTACGGCGACTTCCTCGCCGACTGCGTCGGCAGCGTCCTGGACGAGCAGGACGGCGTCGACGTCCGGGTCCTCATCATCGACGACGCCTCGCCCGACGACTCGGCGGAGACCGCACGCAAGCTGGCGGCCTCCGACCCGCGGATCGAGGTCCGCGTCCACGAGACCAACAAGGGCCACATCGCCACCTACAACGAGGGCCTCCTCGAATGGGCCGACGGTGACTACGTAGCACTCCTGTCCGCCGACGACCGCCTGGTCCCCGGCGCCCTGGTACGCGCCGCCGCGCTCCTCGACGCCCATCCGGAGGCGGGGTTCGCCTACGGACGTCCCCTGCGCTTCCAGCACGGCGGTCCGCTGCCCGAGGCCCGTACCAGCGGCACCGGTTCGGTCGTCTACCCCGGGCACTGGTGGCTGGAGCGCCGCTTCCGGGAGGGCACCGGCTGCATCACCTCACCCGAGGTGGTCGTCCGCACCAGTCTCCAGCGCGAGGTGGGGGGCTACGACCCCGCGCTCCCGCACGCCGGCGACATCGAGATGTGGATGCGGCTCGCCGCCCGCGCCGACGTCGGCTACGTACGCGGCGCCGACCAGGCCTTCTACCGCGTCCACGGCAACAACATGTCCACCACCGACTTCGGCGGCCAGCTCGACGACCTCCGCCAGCGCCTGGTGGCCTACGACTCCGTGCTCGACAAATGCTCCGACCTGCTGCCACAGGCCGACCGGCTCGCCGGCGCCGTGCACACCCGCCTCGCCCGCTTCGCGCTGCGCCGTGCCTACCGGGCCTACGACCGGGGGCGCACCGACGTCGTCCCGGTCGACGAACTCGTGGCGTTCGCCGAGGAGTGCCTGCCGGGCTACGCTGCGCTGCCCGAGTACCGCGCACTACGGCTCAGACAGCGGATCGGAGCCAAGGCGATGCCGTATCTGCAACCGCTCGTGTGGTCGGCCGTGGCCGAGCGCGGGCGGGAGTGGCTGTGGTGGGAGTCGTGGAAGCGCCGCGGGATCTGATGACCTCGCCGCACGGCTCAGCCCGCCACCGGAACCCCGCCGGCCCGGGAGAACGGCTCCGGTTCCTGTTCCTGTTCCTGGGCAGTGTCCCGCCTGCTCCCGCGACCCGGCGCGTACCGGTCGAACCACAGCGCGCCGAGGATCGCCGCGAGCCCGCCCAGCAGCGCCGTACCCGCCAGCGCGCGGCTCTTGGTGCCCTGCACCTGGGCGGCGCTCGGCGTGACCAGCACGGACGCGTTGATCCGCGACTCCGGCGCGATCCCCTGCGCCTCCTGGATGTCCGACACATGCCCGGCGTAGACGTCGATGATCCGGCGGACCGCGGTGTCGGCCGCGGCCGGATCGCCCCCGCGAGCCTGCACCTGCACCGAGGGGATCAGATAGCGGGGCGTCGCGCTGGTGCCGCTGTTGCGCGGGATCAGCTGGTAGGTGCCGTGGACACCGGCGGAAGCCAACTCCTCGCGTCCGGCGGGCGATTCGAGCTGCTGGATGACGCCGTACGAGAGCGTGGCGAGCGGCGGCTGGAGATTCGTCAGCTGGTTGGGCTGGTTGCCCGTCACCGGCGGCTTGAGGACGACCACCGCCGAACTCAGGTACACCGGGGTCGGGCGCAGCACCGGATAGGCTGCGGCGGCCGTCAGCAGGAGCACGAGCAGCGACACGTACCAGCGGCGGAGCAGCGCTTCGGCGACGTCACGAGGCGACACAGGGATTCCTTCCGTCGGCCTCGATCCTCGCAGGCGCCGGGGCGGGCCGCTACCGAATCACACCGGGGAGAGTTCTCATGAGCCTGGGCGACATCTGGGCGATCATGTGCAGGCGCTGGTACTTCATGGTGCCCCTCACCCTGCTCAGCCTTCTCGCGGGCGGCTATCTGTACCGGACCGTCCCCGTCTCCTACCAGTCGCAGAGCTCCGTCACGCTCCTGGACTCCACGGCGGTCGCCGAGTTGGCGCCGACCTTCGGCAACCCCATCTCGAACGCGGGCGGTTCACTGGTCGTCACGGCCGACGTGCTGATCAGGACGCTCCAGTCGAGCGAGTCGGCCAAGGAACTGCGCTCCCGAGGCGTCACGGACCGGTACACGGTCGGATTCGCACCGGCCGCCGACAGCCCGCTGCTCACCCTGAGCGTGACCGGCACCGACCGGGCGAAGGTGCTGGAGGAGACCACCACCCTCACCGAGTTCACCGGGGAGCAGCTCAAGGCCCTGCAAGCGGCCTCCAAGGTGCCGACGGGCTACCTCGTGCAGGCCGCGCCGGTCGTGCTGCCGCAGACACCGGTCTCGCAGCCCAAAGCCCGCTACCAGAACATCGCGTCGGTCGTCATCGTCGGAGTCGTCAGCGCGTTCCTGCTGTCCATCCTGGCCGAAGGCGTCGCGGTGGTCCGCCGCAGGGGACGCGCCCGGGACGGATACGTCCCCCGCCGCCATCGCGCCAAGCCCCCCGAGCGGGCCCCCAGGGGCCTGCTGACGCGGAGACTGGACGCCACGACGATCCTCACCGGCTATCTGGCGCTGGCCTTCTTCGTCCCCTCCAACCTCACCCTGCCCGCGCTGGGCGGCGTCGGCACCCCGGCCAACGTCTTCGCCCTGCTGGGACTCCTCTGGTACCTCGCGACCTGGCTCGGCGGCCGCATCCGCCCGGCCGAGGGCACCAGGCTGCCGCGCGTGGCGATGTGCCTGCTCGCCGTGGCGGTGCTCCTGTCCTACGTCGCCGACGCGACCCGCGAGAGCACCCACGAAGAGGTCCTCGGGGCCGACCGCGGGCTCATCGGGCTCGGGGTCTGGGTGGCGCTGGTGGTGCTGGCATCGGCCGGCATCCAGGAACGCGGCCGACTGGAGACCCTGATGCGCCGGCTCGTCGTCCTGGGCACGGTGGTCGCCCTCATCGGCTACTACGACTTCTTCGCCGCGACCAACATCGCCGACTCCATCCACATCCCCGGCCTCCAGTCGAGCACCGCGGGGATCAGCGCCATGGACCGCGGCTCGTTCACCCGGCCGCGTTCCACCACGGCCCATCCGCTGGAGTTCGGCGGAATGCTGGCCATCCTCGTGCCCTTCGCCGTCCACCAGGCGTTCGATCCGGTACGCCGGCACGCCGGCGCGCTGCGCCGCTGGGCCCCGGTGGCGATCATGGCGGGCGCGCTGCCGCTGACGGTCTCCAGGACATCCATCATCGGCGCGCTCATCGTGATCCTGGTGATGGTGCCCCGCTGGAAGCCGCAGCGGCGCTGGGCGGCGATCGCCATCATCATGGGCTCGGTGGCCGGCTTCAAGGTGATCATCCCCGGGCTGATCGGCACCATCACCAACCTGTTCGCGAGCTTCCTGTCCGGCTCCGACAGCAGCACCCAGGCACGCACCGTGAAGTACAGCGCGATCGTCCCCTACCTCGACGAACACCCCTGGTTCGGACGGGGGTTCGGCACCTTCACGCCCGACCTGTACTTCTTCACGGACAACCAGTACATGCTGACCCTGGCCGAGATGGGCATCGTGGGCCTGGTCGCGGTGCTCGCCCTGTTCATCACCGGAATACACACCGGTGGCACCATCCGCCGCCTCGCCCGCACCGACTCGGACCGCGAGCTCGGGCAGGCCTTCCTCGCCTCCGCGCTGGTCGCGCTGGTCATCAGCGCCACCTTCGACGCGCTCAGCTTCCCCATGTACGCCGGGATGTTCTTCCTGACCCTGGGGGCCGGCGGCAGCTACCTCGGTTTCGTCCGCCGCGAGGCCGCTGCGGCGGCGGTCGAGGTCCCCGCCCCCCGTAAGCCGTCCGAAGCCCAGCTCCCTGAACTCGTGGAGTCCCGATGAGCCCCGTCGCCGTCATCGTCGTCACCTGGAACAGCGCCTCGGTGCTCCCCGGGTTCCTCGCCGCACTTCCCGAGGGCATGGCAGGCCTCGACTGGCGGCTGGTCGTCGCCGACAACGACTCCGCCGACGACACCGTGGAGGTGCTGCGCGAGCTGGCGCCGGACACCACGATCGTCCAGACCGGCCGCAACGCCGGGTACGCGGCCGGGATCAACGCCGCGCTGGGCGCGGCCGGCGAGTACAGCGCGGTGCTGATCTGCAATCCCGACATCCGGATGCGCCAGGGCTGCGCCAAGCGCCTCGTCGACAACCTCGGCGACGGGGTCGGGATCGCCGTACCCCTGCTGTACGAGGAGGGCAGCGCCACACCCCATCGCTCGCTACGCCGTGAGTCGACCGTCCTGCGGGCGCTCGGCGAAGCCGTGATCGGCAACACCCGGGCCGGCCGGTTCCCGGCCCTCAGTGAACTCGTCACCGACCCCGCCGCGTACCGGCACCCCACCCGGGCGGACTGGGCGACCGGCGCGCTCATGGCGATATCGGCGGACTGCCTGACCGCGTGCGGCCCGTGGGACGAGTCGTTCTTCCTCTACTCGGAGGAGACCGAGTACTGCCTGCGAGCGAGGGACCGGGGCTACGCCACCCAACTGGACCCGACAGCCGAGGCCGTCCACCTGGGAGGCGACTCCCAGGTGTCCCCCCGCCTGTGGACCCTGCTCACCCTCAACAGGGTCCGCCTGTACCGAAAGCGCCACGGCGCCCTGGCCACGGCGGCGTTCCGGGCGGCGGTGCTGCTCCGCGAAACCTCACGCGCGGCGCTGGGCCGCAAGGCGAGCCGAGCGGCGGCAGCAGCTCTGGCCCGACCGGGCGCTCTGCTGACAACGCCGGGCCCGTAGATGTCCTCAAGGGGCGCGGGGCTGTGTCAATATGCGGCTCCGCCGCGTGAGCGCGACCAGCCCCCACGCACCCGCAGTCGCACTACGACCGAACCCGGCACACCATCGCGACGAAATCGTGCCCCACATCAGAAAGCGCCGCGTCCTCCGCGGCGAAGCACCGCTCCAGCAACGCCAGCGTCTCCGGCTCCTGATCACGGAAGTTGTGCGCGATCCCCGAGAACGCGATGTGCAGCACCGTCCCCCCGTACGGCCGCTCCTCGACGACGTCGAACTCGCGCCGCAACCCCGGCAGCAGCGCCGCCGCGTCGACCGCCTCGGAGGGATCGTCCAGCACCATCGACAGCCTGCTGGGCCGCACCACCCGCCGCTTGATCCGACCGTCGGCCAGCCGCCGCCGCTCCTCGGGGAGCTGGGCCAACAGGGCGTTCGCCGCCTCCAGTTGGCCGTCGCTCCACTGGAACCGGGTCGGGCCGACGAACTCGTCGACCACGAATGTCCCATCGGGTTCGAGCAGCCGGGACAGCCGCGGCAGCGTCTCGTCGAGGTGGTCGAAGTGGTGCAGTGACTGAAGCCCCAGCAGGACGTCGAAGCGTTCCCCGTCGGCGGCCATCCGGTTGACGTCGGTGACCCGGAAGCGCAGGACGTCGGAGAGGCCCTCCTCGGCGGCGGTCCGGGTGGCGAAGTCGATCCGCTGCTGCGCCACGTCCACGCCCTCCAGGAGGGAGAACGCGCCGGTCCTCGCCCAGAGCAGCTCGTTGCCGCCGGTGCCGCAGCCCAGCGAGAGGCCGCGCAGATCGGTGCGCGGCGCGAAGTGCTTGGCGGCCACGTACTGGGGAAAGGACGTGTCCGCGTCGCCGGTCATCAGCAGGTTCCACCGTTTGATGACCGACGGTATCGCCCACCACTCGGTCAGCGACGGGTCGACCTGGGACCAGTGCTGGACCACGCGCGCGCCGCCGCGCACCCGGAGTTTGGCCAGCACCGGGTTCAGGTCCAGCTTGCGGACCTTGCGCAACAGCCGGTCGGCGTCATGTCTGTTGACGAGGTTGTTGAGCATCAGCGCTCCGTCCGTACGGCGATGAGCGACTTCGGGGCCCCGAGCACCCGCTCGCTGAGGAGCACCGAGTCGGGGAACAGGTAGCGCATCTCGGTGCGGGTCAGCAGCTCGATGTTGATCACCGCGTTCATCGCCGACTCCGGGCTGTCGGGGCGGCTGTGGACCAGCGGCCAGCGCCGTACCAGACGGGCCCTGGCGGCCAGCGGCAGGAACTGGAAGCCGGGCGCCACGAAGTGCGGTTCGACGGGGAAGTAGCGGTAGGGGGTCTGGATCCAGTGCCGCGGGGCCAGTTGCCCGACGGCGGCGACGAACCGCTGCCGCTGGCTGTGGCCGCCCACGTGCTCGATGGTCGAGTTGGAGAACACCAGGTCGTAGCCGCCCTTGGCGCTCAGCTCGGCGGCGACCTGCGGGTCGGTGACGTCGGCGACCTCGGTGGTGATCCAGTCGGGCACGTCGGAGGGGTGTTCCTCCAGGTTGATCAGGTGGACGTGCTTGGCGCGCACCGGTGCGCGCAGCCACATCTCGGCCGTGCCGCCCAGGTCCACCACGCTCATGTTCTCGATACCGGGGAAGCAGCGCCGGAACCGCTCCCAGCGGGCGACGCGCATGCGTTCGCCCAGGGAGCCGGGCGCGTCGACGAACTTGTTTCTGAGGGCCCGGGATCGGGGCATCGGATCAACCACCTGTGGTCGGAGCGGACTGTGGCAGCGTCAGCTGGGCTGACGCCATTGCGTGTAGAAGCTGGCCGGGTTCATCAGGTACCGGACGGTCGGGTGCGGCACATGGCGCACCCGGTACCGGCGGCCGTAGCGGCGGATCAGCTCCCAGTCCTCGCGGGGCAGCACCTGAGGTGTGCGGCGCAGCCGGCTGAAGCGCAGGGAGCGATTGCGGCGGGCGACGAAGGCGTTGGTGTCCAGGAAGGCCTCGCGGGCGGCGCGGCGGCGGTCGTAGGGCACCGACAGGATGTCGTTCTCGGTGCCGTCGGGCCGGACGCGGCGCAGTGCCGTGTAGACGCCGTCGGGTCCGCCGGGGGAGTCCAGGACCGCCAGCGCCCGTTCCAGATGGTCGGGTTCCCACAGGTTGTCGTCGTCCAGGAACGCCACGTACCGCGAGCGGGTGAGACGGATGCCCACGTTGCGCACGACGCCCGCCACCGCGGTGTTGTGGGCCAGTGAGACGGCGAACAGCCGTGGGTCGGTGGGGAGTTCGGGCAGTCCGGCGCCGTCGTCGACCACGATCACGACCTGGTCGCGCACGGTCTGGTCCAGGGCCGAGCGCACCGCGGCACGCAGCGCCTCGGGGCGTCGGTGGGTGGCGATGACCGTGGCGACCAGCGCCGCGGGCGGTGCGGACAGGGCGGCGGCCAGCCGTCGGATCTCGGCGTCCTCGATCCGGCGCAGCCGCACCGCGGAGGGGGCCAGCAGGACCTTGTTCCTGGCCTCGAAGAGCACCAGCCAGCCGAACACCGCCTTCAGCAGCGTCCAGGGCGCCCGCGCGAGACGGCGCGCGACGCCGTTCACGAGGCAGGCTCCGGCTGGACCGGACGGCCGTCGGACAGCCGGTTGTTGCGCCACACGTTCCCGGTGCCGCCGTGGTTCCAGTGCGCGACCACTCCGTATCCACCGGAGGCGGGGTGGTACTCGGTGGAGAAGATGTTGTCGGTGACCTTGATCCCGGTGGCGCCCGTGGAGCCGCCGTACAGGGCGTACGCGCCGCCGGCGATCCAGTTGTCGTCCACGGTGACGTTGCGGACCACCCCGGTGTCCGCGAACAGGCCGATGCTCCCCGAGGCGCCCTGTTTGAGACTGGTCGCGTTGAGCAGGGTGTTGTGGCGGATGATCAGATGGCCGGTGTTGCCGCCGCCGCTGATCACCGCGTTGGTGTGCTGCCACTCGCCGCCGAGGTTGATGAACGGCTCGATGTCGTGCACGTAGTTGTCGTGCAGATTGCCCTGCCCCATGGAGAGGGCGTCGCCGAACACCGAGACGTCGCACCAGCCGACCTCGATGGAGCTGCCGCCCATGTTCGACACCGCGTAGTCGACGCCGCCGTTGTCCGGCCCCTTGCCGGGGACGGCCGTGATCTCCGTGTGCAGGACCTTCAGGCCGCTGAACCCGGGACGCAGGTTGATGCCCCACCAGCTGTCCGAGGTGATCCTGCTGTCGATGACGGTGACGTTGTTCGCGTAGATGTCGAGGGCGCCGGTGATGTCCTGGCCCCGGATGACGAGCCCGTCGGTACGGATCGCCCAGTAGCCGGTCTTCTTGGGTTTGAGGGCGATCCTCGGTCCGGTGGTGTCGGCGTCGGGGAACCCGCAGGCGCCGGGAGAGGCGCAGTCGACCCTGGACGCCGGGGCGCCGGACGCGCCGCCGGCGCTCGCGGTCGCGGTGGGCTGCTTCGTCGGGGAGGACGAGGGGGAGGGCGAGGCGGCGGGGCGGTCCGTCGCCTCGCCGACCGCGGTCGACGCCGCGGCGCTCGGCGAGGGTGCCGGGGACCCGCTCGTACGGCAGGTCGGCCCGTCCCCCGGGCACTTCGACGAGGACGTCCGCTCCGATCCCGAGCAGGCCGCGCACAACACGGCCACCAAGGCCGCGAACAGCAGTCCCGTGAGCGAGGTACGGCTGATGCGCCGTGACATCGGGTTCACCTCAAGTCCTGTTGGGTGGGCCGACCGGTGCGGTGGACCGGTGGCGGCCGCGCTGGGGCCGGTCGCCGCCGCCACCGCCGCGCAGGAAGTCGCGGCTGGGCAGGATGCACAGCGTGTAGCCGGCCAGGGCGAGCGTGCTGAGGGCGAGCAGCGCGAACGGACCGTCGCCGAACGGGTGCTCCAGGCCGAGGATGATCGCGGTCATCACGGCCCCGCCGAGGAAGGGCCACGCGCAGGCCCTGGCGATCAGACCGACACCGACGCCACCACGGCTGAGGGCGTACAGGAACACGGGCACCACGATGCCGCCGCCGACCAGGACATGGGCCTGGGCGGCGCCGACGATGCCGTTCAGGTGGGCGCCGACGAGGAGCACCGGGATCAGGGTCACCAGCCACAGGCCCTGCACCATGAAGAGCGAGCGGCGCTGTCCGATCGCGATCAGACAGTCGTAGGCGAGTTCGCTGCCGATACGGATCAGACCGAGGGCCATCAGCCAGGGCAGTGCCGCGGCGGCGGGCGCCCAGTGGCGGCCGTAGATCAGCTCGATGGCCGGTCCCGCGAGGCCGGCCAGCAGGACGCACAGCGGGACGGTGGCGGTGACCACCACGCCCAGGGCACGGCTGAAGCCCTGGGCGAGCGCCTCGGGCGTCTCGGCGAGGCGCGAGAAACCGGCGAAGGAGACCCGGCGGACGGCCTCGGAGATGATCCGCACCGGCCAGCCGGAGATGTTGAAGGCGAGCACGTAGAAACCCAGCGCCACGTTGCCCAGCGTCGCGCCCACCACCATGGTGTCGACGTTGACCACCGCGAGGGCCAGCAGGCTCGCCCCTGCCAGCGGCAGCCCGAACCGCAGGAGTTCCCTGGCCTGCCCGGGGTTCCAGCCGTACTTCAGGGTGCCCGGTGCGGCCAGGCAGCAGCCGACCAGCGTCACGAAGTTCCCCGTCACGGCTCCCCAGGCGAAGCTCATCGCGCCCCAGCCCTGGAAGGCCAGGATCAGGGTGAGCGAGGTGCTGATCACGAAGTTGAGTCCGTCGATGATCATCCGCTTGCCCTGGGCGAAGTCACGGGTGAGGAACTGGGCGGGCACCGCCGCCACCCCGCCGATCACCACGCACAGGCACATCACCCGCAGGACGCCGGCGGCGTCCGGCGAGCCGAGCAGGTCCGCCACCGTCGGTGCCGCCGCGAACAGCGCCACGTACAGCAGGCCGCTGGAGAGGGTGCTGAGGGTCAGCACGGTCGGGGCGAACCGCCGCGGGTCCCCCTCCCAGCGCACGATGGCCAGGCTCACGCCCAGTTCGTTCGCGGAGAGCAGGACCAGCAGCACGGTCTGGGCGATGCCGTACACGCCCCACTCCGCGGGGCCCAGGGCGAAGCGCGCCAGCACGATGCCGGTCGCGAAGTTGCCCAGCCGCATGACAACGGTGTTGATCAGGCTCCAACGGGCCGCCGAACGGACCTTCTTGCCGAGGGAGGCGGGAGCCGCGGGAGCCGGGGTGTCGCCCGGTTCAGCGGTCCCGCTGTCCGGTGTGCGAACGCTGTCCACTGGTCGACTCCTCGTCGAGCGGCTCGGCGGCGGGTGCCATGACGACGGCGGACCGCCCCGCTTTCGTCTCCGCGGCAGGTCTGTTCCCGGCGGACCGTGCCCAGGCGGGCGGTGTACGCAGCGCCATCGTCTGTTCCACGACCGACTCCTCGGAGACCGGGCCGGGGGCGGGGGCGCGGGATCCGGTCGTCGGCTCCGGGGCTTCGGCCGACTCCGTGACCTCCCGGGGGTGCGACCGGCGGCGCGCCTCCACGTAGAAGACGGCGACCAGGCTCAGCACCAGGCCCAGGCCGCCGGCCATGATCATGTATTCGAGCCGGGTCTTGGTCTGCGCGACCGGCGGCTGCGGGGACACGATCGTGGTCAGCCGGATCCTGGCCTTCGTGGCGACCGACTGGTCCTCCTGGAACTGCGCCAGCCGCTCGTCCGCGTACGAGGTCAGGATCTTGTCGGAGGCCAGCACGGCACGCCGGTCGGTGCCCGTGACGGTGAGCCACATCAGCGGCCCCTGGGCGTTGTCGGCGAGCTTGGCCTCGAACGTGCCGGTCGCGCCACGGGACTTGAGCTCGCGCACGGAGTCGTCGGAGTTGAGGTTGCGGGCCAGGCTGTCGGCCATGCCGGTGAGCGAGGTCTGGGTGCTCAGGAACGGGTTGCCGTCGTAGGCCTCGGTGGCCTTCTCCGAGTTGAGCAGGATCACCGTGCTCTGCGACTGGTACGTGACGGGAACCACCAGCGTCACAGCGACCGTCAGGCCCACGGTCAGCAGCAGCCCGGGCAGCAGGATGTACCAACGCCTGCGCATGACCCGGAAGATCTCAGCGAGATCCATGATGGTCCCCCCTAGCGACCAGATGTTCGACGAGCATATGTTTCAGGCGGATCATATGGGGAGCGACGGGTCACCGGGTCTCGGCTGGTCAGTGGGTCTGGGACGGGTGTTCGCGGTGCCTCCTGCCAGCAGCACCTCGGCGATGCGGTCGCTCGCGAGGCCGTCCCACAGCGCGGGCCGGCGCGGTGCGGGAGGCTCGTCCAGCACGCGGTTCACCGTGGCCACGATGCGGGCCGGATCCCGGCCGGCCAGCGCGTTGGTGCCCTGCTCGACGGTGATGGGCCGTTCGGTGTTGTCGCGCAGGGTCACACACGGCACGCCCAGCGCGGTGGTCTCCTCCTGCACCCCGCCCGAGTCGGTGAGCACGACACGTGCGGAGTCCTGGAGGGCGATGAAGTCCAGGTATCCGGCGGGCGGTACGAGTCTGATACCGCCGGGGACGCCGATCTCGGCCAGCCGCTCCGCCGCCCTCGGGTGCACGGGCAGCAGCAGCGGACAGCGGCCGGCGATCTCGCCCAGCGCCTTCAGGAGCCCGGTGAGGACCTCGGGGTCGTCCACGTTGGCGGGGCGGTGCAGGGTCACCAGCCCGAACTCGCCCTTGGCCAGACCGTATCGACCGAGGATGTCCGAGGCCCTGGCCCGCTCCAGGTTGGTCAGCAGTGTGTCGATCATGACGTTGCCGACGAGGTGGATCTGGTCCTCCCGGTACCCCTCCGCGCGCAGGTTCTCGACCGCGTCCGGCGAGGGAGCCAGCAGGTAGTCGCTGACACGGTCGGTGGCGACGCGGTTGACCTCCTCCGGCATGCCCCAGTCGCGGCTGCGCAGACCGGCCTCGACATGGGCGAGCAGCGGCCCGGCCTTGGCGGTGACCAGGGCGCAGGCCAGCGTGGAGTTGATGTCGCCGACCACCACGACGATGTCCGGTTCCACCTCGGCGAGCAGCGGCTCGAAGGCGGTCATCACCCGGCCGGTCTGCTCCGCGTGGCTGCCGGAGCCGACCCCGAGGAAGCGGTCGGGCGGCCGGATGCCGAGGTCGGCGAAGAACACGTCGTTCATGGCCGGGTCGTAGTGCTGGCCGGTGTGGACGAGGACCACCTCGGCGCCCCGGCGTTCCAGGGCGTCCATCACCGGTTTGATCTTCATGTAGTTGGGGCGGGCCCCGGCGACGCAGACGATGCGCGGCATGGTTCAGAGCACCTCGATCGTGGGTCCCGACGGCAGCCGGCGGCGGCAGTCCAGGACGAAGGGGGCGTGTTCGGCGACGAGTTCGTAGTCGAAGCCGTCGTGGTCGGTGAGCAGGACCACCACATCGGCGGCCGACAGCTCCTCGGGGGTGGGCTCGACCCGCACCAGACGGGTGTCCACCGGCAGACTCTCGACCACATGCGGGTCCGCCGCCCTGACCTGCGCCCCCATGTCGAGCAGCAGTTGGGAGATGCGCAGGGCGGGCGACTCCCGGGCGTCACCGGTGTTCTTCTTGTACGCCAGACCGAGCAGCAGGATGCGCGAGCCGTTCACCGAACGGCGTCTGGCGTTGAACAGGTCGCTGATGCGGCGTGCCACGTACTCGGGCATGTGGTTGTTGATGTCGTTGGCCAGCTCCACGAACCGGAAGCTCTGGCCCAGCTCGCGCTGCACCCGCCAGGACAGGTACGAGGGGTCGATCGGCAGGCAGTGACCGCCGACACCCGGTCCGGGCGTGAACTTCATGAAGCCGAACGGCTTGCTGGAGGCGGCCTCGATGGCCTGCCAGACGTCGATGTCCAGGTGGTGCGCGAACATCGCGATCTCGTTGACCAGCGCGATGTTCACATGCCGGAAGGTGTTCTCCAGGAGCTTGGCGAGCTCGGCCTCCTTGGGCGAGCTCACCGGCACGGTGGTGTCGACGAGTTCGTCGTAGAAGTCCCGAACGGCCTTGAGGGAGGCGGGGTCGACGCCGGAGACGACCTTCGGAGTCTCCTGGAAGCCCCAGACGGCGTTGCCGGGGTCGATGCGCTCAGGGCTGTAGCCGAGGTGGAAGTCGGCGCCCGCGGCCAGGCCCGAACCGTCCTCCAGGAGCGGGCCGAACAGCTCCTGGGTGGTGCCGGGATAGGTGGTCGACTCCAGGACCACGGTGGCCCCGGGGCGCAGATAGCGGGCGAGGGTGACCGCCGACTCCTTGATGTACCGCAGGTCCGGAGTGCCCTCGTGCAGCGGGGTCGGCACGGTCACCACCGCGACGTCGAACCCCCCGCAGTCCCGGGCCGACTCGCTCGGGCGGTAGGTGCCGTTGTCCAGCGCCGCGCGGATCCGCTCGGAGGAGACGTCCTCGACGAAGGACTCACCGGCGGCCAGGCTCTTGATCCGCCGGGCGTCGACGTCGTAGCCGATCACCTCGTGTCCGACCTCCGCGGCGCGGATGGCCAGCGGCAGACCGACGTATCCCTGTCCCACCACGACGACACGCATCAGTGACTCCTGTTCGCGGAAGCGGCCTGCGGGGTGGGCCGGATGAACTCGCGCGCCGTCATGAGGACGAAGGCGGCGTTGGTCGTGAGATAGCGCCGGCCCAGGCGGCGCGGCTCCTGGAGCGCGCGGTAGAGCCATTCGAGCCCCATGCGCTGCCAGGCGGCGGGGGCGCGCTTGGTGATCCCGGCCAGGATGTCGAAGGAGCCGCCGACCCCGTGCACGACCCGGGCGCCGGTGCGCGCGCCGTGGGCGGCGGTGAAGATCTCCTTCTTCGGCGAGGTCATGCCAAGGAAGAGCATCTGGGCACCGCTGTGCGCGATGTCGTCCGCGATGTCTTCCTGCTGGGAGTCCTCGAAGTAGCCGTTGCGGCTGCCGGCGACCTTCAGGGCGGGGAAGCGGTCGGCCACCCGGCGCACCATCTCCTCCAGTACCTCCTGCCTGGCACCCAGGAAGTACACCGACATGCCCGCCGACTCCGCCTCGGCGAGGAGCCGCAGGAACAGATCGATGCCGGCCACCCGTTCCGGCAGCGGGGCGCGCAGCACCCGGCCGGCCCAGACCACGGCCTGTCCGTCGGCGACGACGAGATCGCACCCGGACACCGCCTCGGCGAGCCTGGGGTCGCGCCGCATGTTCACCAGCTTCGCGGCGTTGACCACCCCGACCTCCAGCCGGCGGTCCTCCCGGACCGCGTCGAGGCAGCGTGCCACGGTCTGGTCCATGGTCAGTGGGTCCAGCTCCACCCCGAACAGGGTCCGGCGCTCGCTCATATCCGGCCCCCCTGCCAGGCGTAGAGCATCCAGCCGAACTCGTACGGCCGGCATTCGCGGTCCACGGACAGCGGGCGGTACACCCGGTCCAGGGACTTCAGCCGCAGGCCCGGCGCGAGCCGGGTGCCGAGGCCGCGGGCGGCGCGTACGGCCTTCTTCGGGTCGCCCCGGTAGACCTTGCGCCAGGTGGCGCCGAGCTCGTCGAGGATCAACGGCTCGTGTCCGGCGCCCAGTTCGGGCACGTCCGACATCCAGCGCAGGCCCTTGCGGATCGACGGGCCGAAGTCGCCGCCGCCGGCGTCGGTGAGGTCGAACAGGGCGGTCGGTGCCATCGCGTGCTGGTGGACGCTGTAGACCGGGTAGCCCTCCACGACACCGCCGGTGCGCGCGTCGTAGTGCCACCACCACTGCCCGCCGTCGCCCTGGAGCTCGCAGATGCGCCGCGCGCACGCCTCGGACGCGGCCAGCGCCTCGGGGTCGCCGCCCTGGTCGTCGCTGGCGTGGGCGCGGGCCAGGGCCTGGAGCGGGTACGTCTGGTCGGCGAAGCAGGCCACATGCGCCCGGTACCAGGGCACCAGGCCGGGTCCGGTCGCGTGCGGGAACAGCGGGCTGTCGCCGATGCGGGCCCTCAGCAGACGGTCGCGGGCCGCGGTGAAACGTCTCTCCACGTCGACCGTGTCGCGAGCGGCCGCGAGAGCGGACAGCACCCATGCCGCCTCGACGGTGTACTGGGGCCGGCCCTCCTCGTCCAGTGCCTCGACCCGGGCGAGGGCGTCGGAGAGTTTGGGGTGTCCGGTCTCGGCGGCGGCCCAGGCGATGAGCGCCGCGTCACCGAGGTTGGTCACCGCGGGCAGCGACTCGATCAGCAGACCCGTGAACTCCTGGGCGGTACGCCCCGCGAGCACCGCGCGCTGGCGGTCCTCGGGGAGGAACTCGACCCCCAGCGCGGTGATGGCCGCGTACCGGGTGCTGGTCCCGCGCCGCTCCAAGGTCCAGGAACCGTCTGGGGCTTTGCTCCCGGACATGGTGAAGGAGAAGGCTTCACCACCCGGGAGCAGCATCTCCGGAAGCCCCAACTCGGCTACGGAGAGCAGCCGTTGGGCGAGCGAGAGCAGCGGCGGATCCTCGTGGCCGAGAGCCGCCAGACGTGTGATGGTCATCTTCTGGGCACACCAACCCCCCTGTGGGTCCTTTTTTGCGCAGACTGGGATCGCCGCTGGCACGGATGGCCATACGGCGGAAGAAGGCGGACGTCAGGCGCCGGAGTGGTCGTCGCTCCTGGCAGCAGGCATACGTGTCCCCACCCTGTAACCCCCCCTGGGCACTACTGGTTCGTGCGCCTATTGTGCTCGGTCTGCACAGATCGCACACACGTTATGCCTGTAGATGTTCGATGATTTGCGTTTTTAGGGAAACAACGGAAACGGGAGTCATGCACGGGCCACGAGTTCGCTGTCCTTCTCGTCGTACAGCTCGCCCGTCTCGGGGCACTCCCACACGCCCGACTCGCCTTCCCGTTCGGTCAGTCGTACGCCGGCCCGGCCGACCCAGCCGATGCGGCGCGCCGGAACGCCGGCCACGAGCGCGAAGTCGGGCACGTCCCGGGTCACCACGGCGCCCGCCGCGACGAGCGCCCAACGGCCGATGCGTACCGGGGCCACGCACACCGAACGGGCCCCGATCGAGGCCCCCTCGGCCACCACGACCGCCACGGCCTCCCAGTCGCCGCCGCGCTTCAGCCGGCCCTCCGGGTCCACCGAGCGCGGGAAGTAGTCGTTGGTGAAGACCGCCGCGGGGCCGACGAACACGCCGTCGGCGAGGACCGCGGGTTCGTAGACCAGCGCGTAGTTCTGGAGCTTGACGTTGTCGCCGATCCGTACGCCCGGGCCGACATACGCCCCCCGGCCCACGATGCAGCCGCTGCCCAGCCGGGCGTCCTCCCGTATCTGGGCCAGGTCCCAGACCGTCGTCCCGTCGCCGATCGTGGCCGTCTCGTCGACCTGGGCGGTCGGCTGGATCCTGGAGCTCATCGGGAGGGACCTCTCTTCTCGAACAGGACTGGAAACGTCGCCCCACCAGGGTGGGCGCGGGAGGAAGGCCCCGTCACGACGAGATCTGGACCTTGCCGCGATCGCCCGGGGCGTGGCGGCGGGCGACCGGCTCGCGGGAGTCACCTCGGCATCGCGGCCGACGAGGCGGAACTCCACCCACGGGACGCCGCGCACCAAGGAGTGGCGCGGCACGATCGAGTACGCGGTCTCGCCGTGGCCGGCCGGAGCGAAGAGATGCGCGCCCGCCGGCGGAAGGCCGCTCCGGGGGCACGTGGGATGCTCCTCCGGGCCGATCGCCCGGGTGCCCGCGACGGGTGCGAGTCGCTGGACCGACGTACCGGTGACGGTGCGCGAACGGGTACCTGGGCCACCGGACAACAGGAGTGCCTTCACGAGATCACCATACGTACGCCGCGCTCACCGAAGAAAGGATTCGGCGCAGGTCGGCCGGTTCGTGCGGCCCGGGCATCCCGTGTGCCCCGGTGAGGTCATCCTGGAGGCTGACCCGGCGTTGGTACCGCGGTACCAGTGGCCGCGCGAAGTGACCTCCGCGGGCCCAGGGACGGGTGCGAGGGCGCCCCTAGCGTGAGTGGGGACAGACGTCACGGGCCCGCCGTGGCGGTGCGACGCGAAAGACGACGCCCGATGATCGAAGTACGCGACCTGACCAAGCGGTACGGGGACAAGACAGCCGTCGACTCACTGAGTTTCACCGTCAAACCGGGCGAGGTCACCGGATTCCTCGGCCCCAACGGCGCCGGAAAATCCACGACCATGCGCATGATCATCGGCCTGGACGCACCGACCGGCGGCACGGCCACTGTCAACGGCCGCCACTACGCGCGGCACTCCGCACCGCTCCAGGAGATCGGCGCCCTGCTGGAGGCCAAGTCGGTCCACCCGGGCCGCTCGGCCGTCGGCCACCTCATGGCCCTGGCCCACACCCACGGCATCCCGCGCCGCCGGGTCGACGAGGTCATCGAGCTGGCCGGACTCACCAGCGTGGCCGGAAAACGCGTCGGGGCCTTCTCCCTCGGCATGGGCCAGCGCCTCGGCATCGCCGCCGCCCTGCTCGGCGACCCGGCCGTCGTCATGCTCGACGAACCCGTCAACGGCCTCGACCCGGAAGGCGTGTTGTGGGTACGCAACCTGCTGCGCTCCCTGGCCGACGAGGGCCGGGCCGTGATGCTCTCCTCGCACCTGATGAGCGAGACCGCCCTCATCGCCGACCACCTCGTGATCATCGGCCGGGGCCGGCTGCTCGCCGACACCACGGTCGACGACTTCACCCGGGAGGCCGGGGGCGGCGGAGTGAAGGTCGCCACCACCGAGCCGGTCAAACTGCGCGCACTGCTGGCCGGGCCGGACGTCGTCATCTCCTCCAGCGCCACGGAGGAACTGGTCGTCTCCGGACGCGGCTCCCGCGAGATCGGCGTCATCGCCGCCCAGCACGGAGTGCCGCTGTACGAACTCACCCCCCAGTCCGTCTCCTTGGAGGAGGCGTTCATGGAACTCACCCGTGACGAGGTCGAGTACCAGAGCGCCCCGGCCGGGACCGCCCGGAAGGCCGGCTGATGACCGCCCCGACCCTCACCGTCGTACGCCCTCCCTACAAGGTCACCGGCCGTCGCGTCCTGCGCGCCGAGTGGGCCAAGTTCTGGTCGCTGCGCTCCAGTTGGATCACCCTGGGCGTCGCCCTGCTCCTGCTGATCGCCATCGGCGCGATCGCCTCCGCCACCTACAGCCCCGACGCCGTCGCGGGCGACGGTCCGCCCGGACCGGGCGGCGGCGCGGCCAGTGACGCCGTCAGCCTGGCCCTGACCGGACTGACCTTCGCCTCGCTGGCGATCGGCGTGCTCGGCGTGCTGGTCTCCGCGGGCGAGTACAGCACCGGCATGATCCGCTCCACCCTGGCCGCCGTACCCAGGCGACTGCCGGTGCTGTGGTCGAAGAGCGCCGTCTTCGGATCCGTCGCCCTCGTCGTCACGACCGTCGCCGCGCTGGCCGCCTTCACGCTGGGCGGCCTGGGCCTGGACGGCGAGAAGATCGCGCTGTCCCTCGGCGACGACGGGGTGCTCCGCAGCCTCGTGGGCGCCGGCCTCTACCTCGGCCTGGTGGCCGTGTGGGGCGTGGCCCTGGGCGCACTGGTGCGGTCCACCGCCGGAGGCATCGCCATCCTGGTCGGCGTCCTGCTCATCCTGGGCGGCCTGGCCACCCTGCTGCCCGACTCCTGGGAGGACACCATCACGCCCTACCTGCCGGGCAACGCAGGCGGTGCCGTCTACGCCCTGCACGAGTCCGCGGACTCCCTCAGCCCCGGCGCGGGCCTCGCGGTCTTCGTCGGGTGGGTGGCGCTGACGCTCGCCGGCGCCGCGTACCGGCTGGCCCGGACCGACGCCTGACCGGCGCAGACCCGACAATGGGACGCATGAGAGCCCGGCTGGCGGACCGGAGCCCGGAGACGGTGGTGTCACCGTCCTCCGGGCTCGACGCCGCGTGGGCGCACCCGGTCCTGGGCCGGCTGCTGCGCGGACAGCGGCGCCAGCAGGGCCTGGACCGACGTCATCCCTGGCTGTTCGACACGGTCGTGGTCCTGGCCGTGGCCGCCGTCAGCCTGCCCGACGTGTTCACCGGCGGCGACGAGGGCCCGTTCGGCGGGGCCCGGCAGGGGTCCGACGTCCCGACCTGGGTGATGGCCGTCGGCGCGATCGCCCTGGTCCTGCCGCTGTGGTGGCGGCGCAGGGCGCCCGCCGTCGCCTTCTTCGCGATCTCGCTGATCTCGCTGGTCCAGTGGTCGCTGGGGATCTGGCAACAGGCCGGCGTGAGTCTGCTGGTCGCCCTCTACAGCCTGGCGTTGCGCGGATCGCTGCGCACGCTCGCCTGGGCGGCCGGACTGATCGTCCTGGAGACGACCCTGGCCGTCTGTGTCCTGGTGCCCGTGGACCGCCCGCTGATCGGCCTGTTCTTCCTGCTGGGCACCACGACGGCCGCGGTGGCCCTGGGCCTGACCTTCCGCACCCGCCGGCTGTACATGGCGGCCCTGGAGGACCGGGCCGACCGGCTGGAGATCGAGCGGGAGCAGCGCGAGCGGCTCATGGCCGCCACCGAACGCTCGCGCGTCGCCCGCGAGATGCACGACATCGTCGGCCACAACCTCTCCGTCATGGTCGGCCTCGCCGACGGCGCCGCCACCCTCGCTGCGCACGGTGGCCCGGAACCCGTCGAAGCGCTGCGCCTCATCGGCGACACCGGACGGCAGGCCATGGGCGAGCTCCGGCGCACCCTCGGCGTCCTGCGGGAACGGCCGGAGGACGCCTCGCTCAGCCCGCTGCCCGGCATCGGCGACCTGGACGCGCTGCTCACCCGCGTCCGCGCGGCCGGACTGAAGGTGACGTACCGGACCGGCGGTGATCCGGCCGCGCTCGGCGACGGCGTCCAGCTGACCGTGTTCCGCATCGTCCAGGAAGCCCTCACCAACACGCTCAAGCACGCCGGCGCGGGAGCCGTGGCGGAGGTGACCGTCGCCGTGGAGAACGGGGGAGTCCAGGTCCGGGTGACCGACAGCGGACCCGGGCGCGGCGAGGGCCCGCCGCCGGCGACCGAGCCCGGACACGGGGTCGTCGGTATCCGGCAGCGGGCCGCGATGTACGGCGGGACCGTCACCATCGGGCCGCGCGACGGCACCGGTGGCTGGGTCGTGGACGTCCTGCTCGACGCCCCGGCCGGGCCCGAACCCGGGGAGCGTGCCCCATGACCACCGTCCTCATCGCCGACGACCAGCCCCTCCAGCGCCTCGGCTTCCGCATGCTGCTGACCGGTACCCCCGGCATGACCCCCCTCGGCGAGGCCGAACACGGCGCCGAGGCCGTGCGGATGGCCGCGGAACTCCGCCCCGACGTCGTCCTGATGGACGTCCGCATGCCCGGCATGGACGGCATCGAGGCCACTCGCCGTATCGTCGCCGCCGGCGGCCGCACCCGCGTCCTCATCGTCACCACGTTCGACCTCGACGAGTACGCCTACGCGGGCCTGCGCGCCGGAGCCAGCGGTTTCCTGCTCAAGGACGCCCGCCCCGAGGAACTCGTCGCCGGCATCCAGGCCGTCGCGACGGGCGACGCGGTCGTCGCCCCCAGCCTGACCAGACGTCTGCTGGACACCTACGTCCACCAGGTGGCCCCGCCGCCCACCGCGGCCCCGGACCCGCGCGTCGCCTCGCTCAGCGGGCGCGAACACGAGGTGCTGGTCGCCATCGGCCGGGGCTGGACCAACGCGGAGATCGCCGAGCGGCTGATGCTCACCGAGTCCACGGTGAAGAAGCACGTCAGCCGGGTACTCGCCAAGGTCGGCGCCCGCGACCGCATCCAGGCGGTGATCGTGGCGTACGACGCGGGCCTGGTCACACCACGGTCCTGAACGCCTGGGCGCGGTAGTCGGTGCTGTGGGGGTCTGTTGGTGAGGGCGCCCGGGCTCGGCTTCTGGCTTGTGCTTCGGAAGGCGCCGGGGTAGGTGTGCTCGGCCTCGCGGTGGTCTCGCTGGTGCCCGGTGTTCTCGGGAACGGGTGCGTCGACCGGTACGGACGCGCATGTGTGGGCCGATGCCCGGTGCGGAGGCGGGTGTTGCGTCGTATCCGCGGTTCGGTCCCCGTGGCGCGGTCGCCGTGCCGGATGCCCGCGCAGGTCGTCAGGTGTCTCGGCGTCGCGGCCACGGTTCCCGCCCGATGGCGCAACCGACCGGCACACACGCGTGCGCCGCTCCCGGAGAGTGTCCCTGCTCTCCGGGAGCGGCGCGTGGGGCCGTCGGTCGGGGCTCACATGTGGACGGCGGGGGCGGCGTCGGGGTCGGTGGTGGGGACGCCTCGGCGGTAGAGGAGGGCGCTGACGACCAGGCCGACGGCGAAGAAGGCGGCGGACCACCAGTAGGCGGTGGAGTAGCCCTCCAGGCCTGCCTGGGCCATGACCATGGGGTCCTTGGGGTTCTTGCCGGCGATGTAGTCGGTGACGGCGCTGGAGAAGAGGGTGTTGAGGAGTGCCGTGCCGAGGGAGCCGCCGACCTGCTGCATGGTGTTGACGGCCGCCGAGGCGACACCGGAGTCCTCCGCCGCGACGCCGCTGGTGGCGAGGCTCATCGCGGGGGCCATGACGAGGCCGAAGCCGAGACCGGCGACGATCAGCGGCGGCATGATGTGGGCGGCGTAGGAGCTGTCGAGGTCGAGGCCGGTGAGCCAGACCATGCCGGCGGCCGAGATGCCCATGCCCAGCGGGACGATCGGCTTGGGGCCGAAGCGCGGGACGAGCACGGTGGTGGCGAGGGTGGAGGCGACCATGAGTCCGGCGACCATGGGCAGGAAGGCCAGGCCCGTCTTGATCGGCGTGTAGCCGAGGCTCTGCTGGAGGTAGTAGGTGAGGAAGAGGAAGACACCGAACATGCCGGCGCCGATGAGCAGCACGGAGACGAACGAGGCGCCGCGGTTGCGGTCGAGCAGGACGCGCAGCGGCAGCAGGGGGTGCGCGGCACGGGTCTGCCACCAGGTGAACGCGGCGAGCAGGACGGTGCCGGCCACCAGGAAGCCCCAGGTCTGCACGGAGCTCCAGTCGTGGCTCTCGGCGTTGGAGAAGCCGTAGACGACGCAGAACAGTCCGCTTCCCACCAGGACGGCGCCGGGGATGTCGATGGTGGCGGACTTGTCCCGGGTCGTGCGCTGGAGCAGGAGGGCGCCGCCGACGAAGGCGACCACGGCGAAGGCCAGGTTGACGTAGAGGGTCCAGCGCCAGTCGAGGTACTCGGTCAGGACACCGCCGAGCAGAAGGCCGATGGCCCCGCCGGCGCCGGCGATGGCGCCGTAGACGCCGAAGGCCTTGGCGCGTTCCTTGGCGTCGGTGAACGTCACGGTCAGCAAGGACAGGGCGGCCGGTGCCAGCAGGGCGCCGAACAGGCCCTGGGCGGCACGGGCGGCGACGAGCATCTCGAAGCTGCCCGCGGCGCCGCCGAGCGCGGAGGCCCCGGCGAAGCCGACCAGTCCGACGAGGAAGGTCACCTTGCGGCCGAAGAGGTCGGCGATCCGGCCGCCGAGCAGCAGCAGGCTGCCGAAGGCGAGCGCGTAGGCGGTGACCACCCATTGCCGGTCGCCGTCGGAGAAGCCCAGGTCCTTCTGGGCCGAGGGCAGGGCGATGTTCACGATGGTCGCGTCCAGCACCACCATCAGCTGGGCCACGCCGATGACGGCGAGGATCCACCAGCGGTGGCGGGCCGAGACCTGACCCGGTGGAAGGGAGGTGACTTTCGCGTCGGCCGGGGTGTCGGTGGGTGTCTGAGGCATGACGGGACTCCAGAAGTACGGCAGGGGAAGAAGAGGCGGCGCTGGACGGCTGCGTCGTCGGAGTGGCTCTCACTTCCGGGAGGACAGCGTCTGACACCTGTCAGATTAGCTTCAATCTGACAGGTGTCAAGTAAGCTGTTGTCGAGCCCCTCGGCCGGACACGTGGGCCGATACGTGCAGCGGGCGCCCCTCGGGCGGGGTGCGAGGATGCACCCGGCAGGACACGCGGGCGGCGCACGCGGGGACGAGCAAGCGGCAATGGAGGCAGTGGTGGGAGCAAGAGCCGAATCCGCTCGACGGCCGGGGCGCCCTGGTGCGGGCAGCCCCGCCGTGCCCGAGGAGGAGAGCATCCTGACGCGCGGCCTGGAGGCCTTCGCGGAGCTGGGCTACGACCATGCCTCGGCCCGCGAGCTGGCCCGCCGGCTGGGCGTCAGCCACAATTTCATCAACGACCGGTACGGGTCCAAGGCGGCCTTCTGGCGTGCCGTGGTGGACCACGCGCTGGGGGCACAGCTGGCCGGTGTCCTGGACGTGGATCCCTCGGCCGACGACGCCGAGTGGCTGCGGCGGGTCATCACCGCCTTCTACCGGTCGGCGGCGGACGCGCCGCTCATGGGACGGGTCTTCGTCAACGAGTTCACGCAGGACAGCGAGCGGCTGGACCACCTGTACGAGAACTACATCGCCCCGACCCTCCAGGCCCTCACGCCCGCCATCGACCGGCTCGTCGCCTCCGGACGGATGGCGCCCATCCCGATGCACGTCCTGTTCTTCGCCATCGTCCCGCCCATCTCGGGCATGGTGGAGGTCCCCCTCGCGCGACGCCTCGGGCGGCCCGAGGCCGCCTACTCCCCGGAACAGCTCACCGCCACGGCGGAATCACTGGCGACGCTCGTGGTCAACGGCCTGCTGGCGACCGGCACGACAGGCCGCTCCTGAGCGCAGCCCGAAGGGGCGGTCCGGAGGGACCGCCCCTGACACGAGCGTGCTCCGACGCCTAGGACGCCATGGCCGTCCCGCGCGCCCCCCACCGGCGTACGCGCCGCCTGCCCGCCACGCGGCAGACGACGTAGATCGTGAACGACACGGTGGTGACATAGGGGCTGATCGGGACGGAGCTGCCGAGCGCGAGCAGGATGCCGCCCTCGATCGAGAGGACCGCGAAGAGCACGCTGAGCGCGGGGAGCAGCACCGGCGACGCGGTGACACGGGCGGCGGCCGCGGCCGGTGTCACGACGAGGCTCAGGACCAGCAGCGCGCCGACGACCTGCACCGACAGGGCCACCGCGAGCCCCAGCACGAGCATGAAGGCGAACGACAGCGCGCGCACCGGCACGCCCCGTGCCTCGGCGACGTCCGGGTCGGCGCTGGCGAAGGACAACGGCCGCCACATGACCGCGAGCGCGACCACGACCAGCGCCGAGGTGCCCAGCAGCCACGCCATCTGCGGGGTGTCGACCGCGACGATCTGCCCGGTCAGCAGGCCGAACTTGTTGGCCGCCCGCCCCTTGTAGAGAGCGAGGAAGAGCACCCCCAGCCCGAGCCCGAACGGCATGATGATGCCGATCACCGAGTTGCGGTCCCGCGCCCGCGCCCCCAGGACCCCGATCGTGCCGGCCGCGAGCAGCGAACCGACGATCGAGCCCACCACGATGTTCGCGTCCAGCAGCAGCGCCGCCGACGCCCCCGCGAAGGACAGCTCGCTGATGCCGTGCACCGCGAACGGCAGATCACGCATCATCACGAAGACCCCGGCGAGACCGCCGACCAGGCCGAGGGCGGCCCCGGCGACGAGCGAGTTGCGGACCAGCGCGAGGAGTTCGCCGTAGTTCTCGAAGCTGAAGATCTGCTGCCAGACCCCGTCGGCAGACGTCATGAGCGCACCTCCTCGACGGCGGGGGCGTGGTGGGGCGGTGCGGCCGTCTCCTCGGGGGCGCCGACGACCACGACCCGTCCCCGCACGCGGACGACGTCGACCCGTGTGCCGTACAGCTCCGACAGGGACGCGGAGGTCAGCACCTCCTTCGGCGCGCCGACGCGGTGACCGGCCCGGGCCAGGTACAGCACCCGGTCCACCAGGCCGAGCACCGGATTGATCTCGTGGGTCACGAAGACCACGGCCGTGCCCTGCGAACGGCGGCGGGCGTCGACCAGTTCGGTGACGGCCCGCTGGTGGTGCAGGTCGAGCGAGAGCAGCGGTTCGTCGCACAGCAGGATCCGCGGATCGGTCGCCAACGCCTGCCCGATGCGCACGCGTTGGCGCTCCCCGCCGGACAGCATGCCGAGCGGGACGTCCGCGTACGCCGACGCCCCGACCGACTCCAGGATCTCGTCGACCCGTCGGCGGACCGTCCCGGTGCGCAGCCGTGGTCCGAAGCGGTGCCCGTCGATACCGAAGCGCACGAGGTCGCGGGCGCGCAGCATGGCCTGCGCCGACAACTCCGCCTGCTGGGGCACGTATCCGATCTGCCGTGCCGCCTCGCGCGGAGAACGGCCCAGCACGGTCAGCGTCCCGGCGGACAGCGGCTGCCGGCCCAGCAGGGCCCGGACGAAACTGGTCTTGCCGGCCCCGTTCGGCCCGAGCACGGCCACGAACTCGCCGGGCCGCACGTCGAGTTCGAGGTCGCGCCACACGACCCGCTCGCCGTACGACAGGGCGGCCCCGCGCAGACTGATGACCGCACCGGTCCCGCCCTGTACCGGGATCCGGCCCGGGGCGGCGGCGCGGACGCCGGGGCCCCTCACTTGTCCAGCGCGCCCGCGAGCGCGTCGACGTTGGAGGTCATCCAGGCGACGTAGTCCTTGCCGCTGGGCAGGGTCTCCGTCACCGGGACGACGGGGATGCCGGCCGCCTTCGCCGCGGCCTCGGCCTTCTCGGTCTGCGGACCGGAGGTCTGCGCGTTGTAGACCAGCGCCTCGACCTTCCTGCCGGAGAACAGGGCCAGCGCTGCCTGGAGGACCTTGGGGGAGACGTCGCTGCCCTCCTCGATGGCCTCGCTGAACTCCGCGGGCGTCGCGTTCCTCAGCCCGCTCGCCTCGATCATGTACAGCGGCACGGGCTCGGTGATGGCGACCGCCTCACCACCGTGCTCCTTCTTGATCTGCGCCTCCTTCGCCTCCAGGGGCTGGAGTTTCGCCTTGAAGGCCGTCGCGTTCTCGGTGAACGTGGCCGCGTCGTCCGGGTCGGCCTTGCCGAGGGCGGCGGCGATACTGTCGGCGATCCTGGAGACGGTGGGGAAGTCGTACCAGACGTGCTCGTTGAGCTCGCCGCCCTTCGGCGCGGTCTTGCCGGAGACCTTGACGGCGTTGACGACCTCGGCGGAGGAGCCGCCGCTCTTCAGCATCCGGTCCACGAAGTCGTCGTAGCCGCCGCCGTTCTCGACGACGACCTTCGCCTTCGACAGGGCCAGCTGGTTCTGGGTGTTGGCCTCGTAGGAGTGCGGGTCCTGGTCCGGGTCGCTGATGATCGAGGTGACATCGACCTTCGTGCCGCCTATCTGTCCGACGATGTCGCCGTAGACGTTCGTCGAGGTGACGACCGGTATCGCGGAGGCGGCGGCCGGGGTCTGCGAGGCGCTCCCGCCGCTGTCGGAGCCCGACGAACTGCCACAGCCTGCCAGGACGACCAGCGAGGCGCCGGTGATCAGGGCGGCGAGGTGCCGGGACGGGGACGTGGGCATGGATCCTCCACGGAGGGGTGGAACAAGGGGACGTATGCCACGCTAGATGAAAATGAATGTCAGAAGTATGGCCGAATCCGTTCCATGTGAAAATCATTGCCAATACTTGACGCCGACGCTGGCCGAAACCTGACGTGGGCTTTGCCGCTGTGTTGTTGTACCTGCAAAGGGTTCGCAGAAGCCTGGGAGGCGCGGCTGAAGACGGCCGTTCGCCGACACGTGAGGGCCCGCGCCGCCATGACCACCGCTCACCGCATCCGCACCTCGATGACCCGGAAGGAGTGGGCGAGCCTCGGTGGGATGGCCACGTTCATCCTGGCGTTGCATGTCATCGGCTGGTTCACGCTGGTGGTGATCGTCGCGCCGGAGCACTACAGCCTGGGCGAGAAGAGCTTCGGGATCGGTATCGGGGTCACCGCCTACACCCTCGGCATGCGGCACGCCTTCGACGCCGACCACATCGCCGCGATCGACAACACCACCCGCAAGCTGATGAGCGAGGGGAAACGGCCGCTGTCGGTGGGCTTCTGGTTCTCCCTCGGGCACTCCAGCATCGTCTTCGCGCTCGCCTTCCTGCTCTCGCTCGGGGTGAAGGCGCTGGCCGGACCGGTCGCGGACGACGACTCCACGCTGCACAGCGTCACCGGCTGGATCGGCACCACCGTCTCCGGGACCTTCCTGTACCTCATCGCGATCATCAACATGGTGATCATGGCCGGTATCTGGAAGGTCTTCCGGCAGATGCGCACCGGCCACTTCGACGAGGCCGCCCTGGAGGAGCAGCTCAACAACCGGGGCTTCATGAACCGCCTGCTGGGCCGGCTGATGAAGTCGATCACCGAGCCGTGGCAGATGTACCCGCTGGGCCTTCTCTTCGGCCTCGGCTTCGACACGGCGACCGAGATCGCGCTGCTCGTGCTGGCCGGCTCGGGCGCCGCCTCCGGGCTGCCCTGGTACGCGATCCTGTGTCTGCCGGTCCTGTTCGCGGCCGGGATGTCCCTGCTGGACACGATCGACGGCTCGTTCATGAACTTCGCCTACGGCTGGGCGTTCTCCAAGCCGGTCCGCAAGGTCTACTACAACCTCACCATCACCGGACTGTCCGTCGCCGTCGCGCTCCTCATCGGCACGGTCGAACTGCTCGGCCTGATCGCCGAACAGGCCGACCTCCACGGCCCGTTCTGGGACTGGGTCGCCGGCCTCGACCTCAACATCATCGGCTACGTCGTCGTGGCCCTGTTCTTCGCCACCTGGGCGGTCGCCTGGCTGGTGTGGAAGGTCGGCCGGATCGAGGAGAAGTGGACTACGGGCCTGGCCCGTCCCACCGCGGTCCCGGCCACCGAGGAGACCTGAGCGGACCCGCGTCCCTCGTCGTAGCGGCCGGCCGCTACGACGAGGGACGGTGCCGGGTGTCCCCTCCCGGCACCGCCCGGGGCCGTGTGCCGCTCAAGGCACGGCCCGTATCGGGGTGCGGAGGCCGGGGCGAGGGGCTCCGGCCTCCGGGGGCGTCCGCTCAGACGCCCGCGCGCTCCTCCGGGGAGGTCCGCGTCTCCCGCGGTTGCGCAGGGCCGTCCCCGCGGTTCTTGCGGCGGCCCGGCAGGACCGCGAGGACGATCAGCGTGCCGGCGGCCATGATGATCCCGCCGATGAGGCTGGTGTGGGCGACGCTGTGGGCGAAGGACTCGTGCACGGCGTCGAGCACGGCCTGCGCCTGCTGGGGTGTGGCGCCCGGGGTCCTGGCGACCTGCTCCGCGACCGCGAGCCCGCCGCCCACCGAGTCCTTGGCCGTCTCCAGCGCGTCGTGCGGCAGCTGTCCGCCGACCAGGTCGGTCAGCCTGTCCTTGTAGGACGTGGCGAGCAGCGAGCCGAGGATCGCGATACCGAGGGAGCCGCCGAGTTCCAGCGCGGTGTCGTTGGCGCCGCCGCCGACGCCCAGCTCGCTCTCCGGGAAGGAGTCCATGATCGTGTCCGTGGCGGGCGAGACGCTCAGGCCGATCGCGAAGCCGAGCATCATCATCGGGGCCAGGAAGTCGGTGTACGTCGAGCCCGTCTCGATCCGGGTGAGCAGGAAGACGCCCGCGGTGCCGATCACCATGCCCGCCGTCACCATCGCCTTCACCCCGAGCTTCGGGGTCAGCCGCCCGGTCGCCGCCGCGCCGAGGAACACGGCACCGGCCAGCGGCAGCAGTCGTACGCCGGTCTCCAGGGCGTCGTAGCCGAGGACGAACTGGAGGAACTGCGTCGAGTAGTAGATCGCGCCGAAGGTGCCGAAGAAGAAGAACAGCACCGCGAGCATCGAGCCGCTGAAGGGGCGCTGCCGGAACTTGCGGACATCCAGCATCGGGTGCGGGTGGCGCAGCTCCCACGCCACGAAGGCGACCAGGCCGACGCCGGCGATGACGGCCGCGGTGATCGGTCCTGCGCCCCAGCCGAAGTGCGGGCCCTCGATGATCGCGTAGACCAGGGAACCGACGGACACGATCGACAGCAGACCGCCGACGTAGTCGATCCGGCCCATGGCCGCGGCCTTCGACGGCGGGACGAGGGCGAGCGCGCCGAGGACGGCGACGAGCGCGATGGGGACGTTGATCAGGAACGTGGAGCCCCAGGCGTGGTCCTCCAGCAGATACCCGGCGAGCAGCGGACCGGCCGCGATGGCGAGCCCCGAAGTCGCCGTCCAGGCCGTGATGGCCTTGGCGCGCTCACCGCGCGGGAAGGTGGCGACCAGCAGGGACAGCGTGGCCGGCATGACCACGGCCGCGCCGACCCCCATGATCGCGCGGGCGGCGATGACCAGCGCGGTCTCGTCCACCAGGCTGCCCATGACCGAGCCGCCCGCGAAGATCAGCAGACCGGTGACGAGCGCGCCGCGGCGGCTGTACTTGTCGCCGATCGAGCCCAGCACCAGCATCAGCGCGGCGTAGGGGACGGTGTAGCCGTCGATGACCCACTGGAGGTCGCTGCTGGACAGGCCCAGGTCGGTGGTCATGTCGGGGGCCGCCACGATCAGCGACGTGTTCGCCATGACGACGATCAGCAGGCTCAGACAGAGCACCACCAGGGCCCACCAGCGCCGTGCGTACGGCCCTGTCATCTTCTCGACGGGAGTACTGGCAACGAGCGGCATCACGAGCTCCTCGGAGTGAGGCGGGAGGTGCGGGCGGGGTATCAGCACCTCGGGCAGTTAATTGCCCACTGATGTGCAGCGTAGGTTATTGCTCGCCAGTGTGCAACTAGAGCGCTGTCCGTGCCTCCGGCCCGGCGGTTTCCCGACAGCGCTTGACGTGCCGTACCGGCAGACGGTGAGGTGAGGCCAGATCAGATCAACTCCGGGAGTTCGCATGCCACTTGACGCCAAGCTCATCAACAGCGACGTGCCCCACTCCGCCCGGATCTGGAACTACTGGCTGGGCGGCAAGGACTGCTACGAGATCGACCGCCTCGTCGGTGACCAGATCGTCGAGGCAAATCCGCAGATCCTCGACATAGCCCGGGCCCAGCGGGCCTTCCTCGTCCGAACGGTGGAACACCTCGTCCGTGAGGTGGGCATACGCCAGTTCCTGGACGTCGGCACGGGCCTGCCCACCGCCGACAACACCCATGAGGTCGCGCAGCGGATCGCCCCGGAGACCCGGATCGTCTACGTCGACAACGACCCCGTCGTGCTCGCCCACGCCGAGGCCCTGCTCACCAGCTCGCCCGAGGGCGTGACCGCCTACATCGACGCCGACATCCGCGACCCCGAGGGCATCCTGCGGACCGCCGCCGAGACGCTGGACTTCAGCGAGCCCATCGCGCTCGTGCTGCTGGGGATCACCGCCCACATCGTCGACGACCAGGCCTACGACATCGTCGGGCGCCTCGTCGAGGCCTTGCCGTCCGGAAGCCATGTCGTGCTCTGCGACGACACCGAGGTGCTCGACCCCGAGGGCATGCGCACCATGATCGAGCAGTGGAACGAGGCGGGCGACAACCCGCGGGTCAACCGCAGCCCCGAGGAACTGGCCCGCTTCTTCGACGGACTGGAACTGGTCGACCCGGGAGTGGTCTCGGTCTCCCGCTGGCGCCCGGGACCGGCCGGGACCGAGGGGCCGGAGGTCGACGACTTCGGAGGCGTGGGCCGCAAGCCGTGACAACGGCGCGGGCCGGGCGGTTCCGGGCACTCGCCCCCGACCCGCCCGGCCACGTCCGCCCCGCCGTCGATCCGACGGTGACGATCGACGGGCCGGGCGGCATCAGCGGGGCGGGACGCCGTGGCCCGGCGCCGAGTTCGGTCCGCTCCTGGTCGCTGGTGACGTCGAGGCGGCGACCTGGCACGACGATCACCGCCTCGCCCAGCGGCTTCACTCCCGCTCCCGCTCCCGCTCCCGGGTACGGCGACGGCCGGTCGGCAGTGGTACCGGGGTGACCCCGGCGACCACGGTGTTGGAGACGGTGCCGATGCCCTCGACGGTGAGGGTCACGGTGTCGCCGGGACGGAGCGGCGGGGGGTCCTGGCGACCCCGGACGCCCCACAGCTCGGCCAGGCAGCCGCCGTTGCCGCAGGTGCCCGAACCGAGGACGTCACCGGGGCGCACGACGGTGCCGCGCGAGGCGTAGGCGACCATCTCCTCGAAGGTCCAACTCATGTGGGAGAGAAGGTCCTTGCCGATGATCTCGCCGTTCACGGCGGCCGTCAGGGACAGCCGCAGGAACCCGTCCGCGTCCCGGTACTCCTCCAGCTCGTCGGCGGTGACCAGGTACGGGCCGAGCGTGGCGGCCGTGTCCTTGCCCTTGCAGGGGCCGAGGTTGACCTGCATCTCGCGGGACTGGAGGTCGCGCGCGGACCAGTCGTTGAGGATCGTGTAGCCGACGATGTGCTCCCGGGCCCGTTCGGGCGTGAGGTCCCGGCCCTCGCGGCCGATGACCGCGGCGACCTCCAACTCGAAGTCCAGGACCCGTGAACCCGGGGGCACGGGCACGTCGTCGTACGGTCCGACGACCGCGTAGGGGTTGGTGAAGTAGAAGGTCGGGGCGTCGTACCAGGCCTCCGGCACCCCGGCGTCGCCGTCGATCGAGCGCCGTACACCCTCGACGTGCTCCTCGAAGGTGACGAAGTCCCGGATGGTCGGGGGCTGGAGAGGCGCCAGCAGGCGTACGTCGCTCAGCGGCACGGCGGGCCCCACCGGGCGCACACCGAAGGCGGCCTCGACCGGCGAGGTGCCGTCGGGCAGTCGGCGTACGACGGTGTCCTCGACGACACCGACCCGACGGCGCCCCTCGTGGAGGTAGGTGGCTATGCGCACGTGGACCTCACACCGGAGGGGCGACGAACACGCCGCGGTCGACGTCGTTGAACGACTCCTTGGCGACGAGTTCGTTCATCGCGTTGGCCGTGCCCCACTGGTCGGAGATCTCCGGCTGGGAGAAGTCGTAGACGTGCGGGTGCCAGGTGTCCTCGTCCAGCAGCTCCAACTCCGTCGTGTACTCGACCGTGTTGCCGTGCGGGTCCAGGAAGTACGTGAAGGTGTTGTCGCCCGCCATGTGCCGGCCCGGCCCCCAGACCTTCTGGAAGCCGGCCCGCATCACCCGGCCGGAGCCGCGCATGTACTCGTCGATGCCGCGCATCTCGAAGGAGATGTGGTGCAGCGCGGTGTGCGGGCCCTGGGCGATGGCCATGGAGTGGTGCTGGTTGCTGATCCGCATGAAGTGCATGGCCTCGCCCATGCGCGGGTGCATGAGGGTGTCGGAGAGCCGGAAGCCCAGGTGCCGCTCGTACCACTCCCGAGTGACGTTCAGATCGGGGGAGTTGAGGACGACGTGCGACAGCTTGACCGGGATCGCCTCCTTCTCCTCGATCCTGCGGTGCCGGCGTACCTCGACGTCCGCCGAGACCTCGATGGTGCGGCCGTCGACGTCGAAGAAGCGGAAGCCGTAACCGCCGCCCGGGGTGTCGACCTTGCCGGGCCGCGAGATCAACTCGACGCCACCCGCGAGCAGTTCCTCCGCGAGCGTGTCCACGTCGGCCACCGAGGCGGCGCCGTACGAGACGAGGTCCAGGCGCTTCTCCTCGGCCCTGCGCAGTCGTACGACGTACTGCTCCGGCGAGCCCTCGGCCGCGAGGAAGGAGATCCCGGAGTCCTCGGCGACCTTGGTCAGGCCCCAGACACCGGCATAGAAGTCGAGCTGCCTGTCGTAGTCGGGCACGGCGAGGTCGACGTGCCGCAGATGGGTGAGCAGACGCATGCGGTCAGTCCTTCCGGAGGAGGGCGGCGGCGTTGCCGCCCCGTACGGCGTGGAAGTCGGGGTCGGTCAGCCGGGCCGCGCGCAGGGCGCCGACGGGGTCCTCGGTGCCCATGTCGAAGGGGAAGTCGGAGCCGAGCACGACCCGGTCGGCGCCGGCGACCCGGACCAACTCCCGCAGCACGTGCGGGTCGTGGACGAGGGAGTCGAACCAGATCCGCTTCAGATAGCTGCTCGGCGGGTGCGCGCAGCCGGCGCCCGCGTCGGAGCGGGCCGACCAGGCGTGGTCGGAGCGGCCGATGTGGGTGGGCAGATAGCCACCGCCGTGCGCGGCGATCACCTTCAGACCGGGGTGGCGGTCCAGTACCCCGGAGAAGATCAGGTGCGAGAGCGCGACGGCGTTCTCCGTGGGCTGGCCGACGGTGTTGGACAGGTACCACCGGTCGAGCCGCTCGTCGAGCGTGCAGCCGAAGGGGTGCAGGAAGAGCAGCGCGCCGGTCGACTCGGCCAGGGCCCACAGGGGCGCGTAGGCAGGGTCGGACAGTTCCCGGCCGGGGGCGTGGGACGAGATCTCCACCCCCGACAGACCCTGGTCCAGGGCATGGGCGAGGGCGCGCACCGCCTGCTCGGGGTGTTGCAGCGGGACGATCCCGAGTCCGCGGAGCCGCTCCGGCGCCCGCGCGCAGTGCGCGGCCGTCGCCTCGTTGGCCAGGCGGTACACCTTCTCGGCCGTCTCCTCGTCCGCCCAGTAGTGGTAGTGCGAGGGGGAAGGGCTGACCAGCTGGATGTCCACGCCCTGGGCGTCCATCGCGGCCAGCCGCAGGGACACGTCGGTCGCCTTCGGGGCGACGGAGCGGACCATCGGACCGCTCACCGCCAGGGAGGCGGCGCCGTTGCGGCGGGCGTCCAGCGCCCTGGCCGCGGCCAGGCCGGGGAGAGCGGCGACCGCCCCCTCGACCTCGGGGATCAGGAGATGGGCGTGGACATCGACGGTGGGGGAGTTCACGGCAGTTCCTTCAGGAAGTTCATCGTGCGGCCGATCAGCCCGGGCACATCGGCGTCACGGACACCGTCCAGCTGCCACTGCCCGATCTGCACCGACGCCTCGACGACGGTCCGCACCCGGGGGATACGGCGTTCGTAGTACGCCTGGAAGAGCGCGTCGTCCCAGTCGCGACCGCCGGTGAGCAGCTCCGCGAGGACGGAGGCGTCCTCCAGGGACTGCGCCGCGCCCTGGGCGATGGTCGGCGGGCAGCAGTGCGCGGCGTCGCCGACGAGGACGACCCGGCCGCGATGCCAGGAGCCCTCCACCAGCAGCCGGTCGAACCAGGTGTAGTTGACCTGCGCCGGGTCGGTGATGTGCTCGACGATCTCGGGCCAGACCCCGCCGTACGCCCGCGCGAGCCGGCGCATCTCGTCCGCGTAGGTCTCCGGCGGGATCGAGGCGAGGTCGCGGTTGGCCTCGACGACGTACGCGTAGAGGGTGTCCTCGCTGGTCGGGCAGTAGCCGGCGATGTAGGCGGGGCCGCCGTAGGCGAGGTCGGTGCGGGTGACGGCGGCCGGGCGCGGGGCGGGGGTGCGCCAGATGGCCATGCCGGTCGGCTCCGGTCTGTCGGTGATCCCGATCGCGGCGCGGGTGGTGGAGTTCAGGCCGTCGGCGGCGATCACCAGGTCGTAGCGGCCGGTCGTGCCGTCGTCGAAGGCCACGGAGACACCGGCGCCGTCCTGCTCCAGGGTCTTGGCGGTGGTGCCGAGCCGGACGTCGGCACCGGAGGCGCGGACCGCGTCGATGAGGATCTGCTGGAGCCGGGGCCGCCGCATGCCGAGCGTGGCGGGCAGGTCCTCGCCGCCGGTGCGGATGTCCTCGTTCTCGTGGACCACCGTGCCGTCGGGGACGGTCACGCCGAGCGAGCCGAAGGCGTACCCGGAGGCCGAGACCTCGTCCCACACGCCGAGTTCGCGCAGCACGCGCAGGGCGTTGCCCTGGAGGGTGATGCCGGATCCGGTGGTGGCGTTCCAGTCGGGACTGGCCTCGACCAGGTCCACCGCGAGGCCGGCGCGGCGCAGCAGGATCGTCACCGCGTTGCCGGCCGCGCCGCCGCCTGTGACGAGGACGCTGCGGGGTGTGCTCATGGGGAACTCCTTTGTTCCGCCGGTTACTTGACGGCGATCGGATTGACCGGGGAGCCGACGGCCCCGGTGATGGGCAGGGGCGCGGCGGTGAGCCAGAACTCGTACACGCCGTCCGCCGCGCAGTCGGCGGCGAGCGCGTCGAGGTCCCACATCTCGCCGATCAGCAGGCCGATGTGCGGGATGGCCACCTGGTGCAGCGGCTGGAAGGCGTGCTCGAACTCGTTCGGCCGCACCTCGAAGCCCCAGGTGTCGGTGGCGATCGCGCAGATCTCGGTGCGGTGCAGCCAGCCGGCCGTGGTGAACGACAGCCCCGGGGAGTCGCCGCCCGCGTAGTCGCCCCAGCCCTCGCGCCGGGCGCGGGCCAGCCGTCCGGTGCGGACGGCGACGAGGTCACCGCGTCCGACGCGCACGCCGTGGGCTTCGGCGGTCGCGGTCAGGTGCTCCTCGGTGACGGCGAACCCGTCGGGCAACTCGCCGTCGCGGCCCACGACTTCGCCGACGTCCAGCAGCACTCCGCGCCCCGCGACATACGGCGCCATGTGCTCGATGCCCGTGACGAGGTCGCCGTCCGAGGTGACGGTGCGGGCCGCGTCCCGGCCGTTCCAGGCCTTGCCGTGGTCGAAGATGTGCCCGAGCCCGTCCCACTGCGTCGAGCACTGCAACGGCATCGCGATCACGTCGTCGGCGCCGCCGATGCCGTGCGGGAAGCCCTGGTTGCCGAGGGCCGCGTCGGTGCCGGTGTCGAGCATGGTGTGCACCGGGTTGGTGCGCCGCCGCCAGCCCTTCTGCGGCCCGTTCATGTCGAAGCTCTGCGAGAGGGAGAAGCTCACACCGCGCCGCACGAGCGCGGCGCCCTCGCGGCGCTTGGCCTCGTCGAGGAAGTTGAGCGTGCCGAGCACGTCGTCCTCACCCCAACGCCCCCAGTTGGAGCACGCCTTGGCGGCCTCGGCGATCGCGCCCTCGGGGTCGCTCCGGTCGAGCGTCACCGGGGCACCTCCGCGGTGCAGCGCGTGCGCTGGGCGCCCAGACCGGTGATCGACCCGTCCATCACGTCGCCGTCGCGCAGCAACCGGCCCCAGTGCATGCCGTTTCCGGCCGGGGAACCCGTCAACACCAGGTCCCCGGGCAGGAGTCGCGAGGTCCGGGAGGCGTACGACACGATCCGCGCGACACCGAAGAGCATGTCCTTGGTCGACTCGTCCTGCATCGTCTCGCCGTTCAGCTTCAGAGTGACCCGCAGGTCACCCGGGTCCGCGATCGACTCGGCCGGCACGATCCAGGGGCCGAGCGGGGTGAAGCCGGGCGCGTTCTTGGAGCGCAGCCAGTCCGTGCCGATGGCCTTCATGTCACGGCGGAAGACGGTGGCACGGTCGGTGAGGTCGTTGGCGATGGTGTACCCGGCGACGTGGTCCAGGGCCTCCTCGACGGACACCCGGTAGGCGGGCCGGGAGATCACGGCCGCCAACTCCAGCTCCCAGTCCGGCTGTTCGGCCCAGGACGGCAGGACGACGTCGTCGTACGGGCCGGTGACCGCGCTCGGCAGTCCGATGAAGACGTACGGCAGGTCCTCGGCGGCCCGGCGGTCCATGATCCCGGCGATCTCGGCCCGAGCCTCCTCGACCGTGCGCGGGTCGTCGGGGGAGCGGTGGGCGACCTCCAGATCGATCACGTGCTGCCGGTAGTTCGCGCCGGACTGGAAGATCTGGCGGGGCTCCACGGGAGCGTGGACGCGCAGGCCGTCCAGGGGACGGCGGTCGGCCTCCGGGTCCGCCGCCAGCTCGTGCAGACGGGGGAGCAGCTCGGTCCAGCGCTCGAAGACCGCGCGGGTCGTCGGGGCGGGCTCGTCGAGAGCCGTCCGCAGGTCCAGCACCTGCCCCTCGGGGATCAGGAGGCCGGGGAAAGCGGCCTGGCCGGGGGCGGAGAAGGTACCGAGCGCGAACGGTCCGGAGAAGGCTGCAGATTTCACGGGCGTGTCCTCCTGATGGCGATGTGACTAATCTGGGCCCTCCTCTCGTAATCTGGGAAATCGATTCCGTGGATGCGGATCATCCATGCGGTTTATGGCGATCGAAGGGCGTGCGATGAGCCTGGCCAGCCTCGACCTCAACCTCGTGGTCGCCCTGCGTGCCCTCCTGGAGGAACGCAACGTCACCCGCGCCGGGCGCCGGGTCGGTCTGAGCCAGCCCGCGATGAGCGCGTCCCTGGCCCGGCTGCGCCGCCACTTCGACGACGACCTGCTCTCCCGCGTCGGCGGCCACTACGAGCTGACCGCGCTCGGCCAGGTCCTCCTCGACCGCACCTCCACCGCCTGCGACCTGCTGGAACGCCTCTTCACCAGCCAGGCCGACTTCGATCCGGCGGTCGAGGAACGGGAGTTCACGATCGTCTCCTCCGACTACGCGGTCGCCGTCTTCGGCGCCGCACTCGCCCGCACGGTCCACGAGGAGGCTCCCGGCATCCGGCTGCGCTTCGTCCAGACCCCGCCCGGCATCGTCGAGCAGGCCGGCACCCTGCTGAGCACCACCGAGGGACTGCTCATGCCGCACGGCATCATCAGCGGCTTCCCCGCCACCGAGCTCTACCGGGACCAGTGGGTCTTCCTGGTCGCCGACGACAATCCGGAGGTGGGCGAGCGGCTCACCCGGGACGACGTGGCACGGCTGCCCTGGGTGACGTACCAGCGCACCTACGACGCCCCGGCGGTCCGTCAGCTCGGCATGCTCGGCATCGAACCCAGGGTCGAGGTGTCCGTCGACAGCTTCACGGTGCTGCCGTTCCTGGTCGCCGGGACCCGTCGCATCGCCCTGGTCCAGGCACTCCTCGCCGAGCGGCTGCGCGGCGTGGCCCCCGTGCGGATCATGGCGGCGCCCTACGAGTCGGTACCTCTCCAGGAAGCCCTGTGGTGGCATCCGGTGCACACCCACGATGCCGCGCACATGTGGCTGCGCGAGACCGCGGCACGGGTGGGGGCCTCGGTGACGGGACATGGCGGCCGGGCGGCGGAGGGATACGACATCCAGGCGGTGGAGGGACTCGACATCCGAGCGGCGCAAGGACTCGACAACCAAGCGGCGGAAGGCCACGACACGCCGGTGACGGAGGGTCCAGGTCGGCCGGCCGATGGCGGGGCGGGGCATCCAGCCGGTGGATGATCCCGATCCGGGAGATCGATCGGCTGAGGGCTAGGCGCGGCGGGCGTGCCGGTTCATAGTCGGGGCAGTTCCTGACGCCCGCCGCTCGGGCGCAGTCCCCTCCGGTGCCGCAGTCGCCGCACCTCATGCCCCCCGACGTGGAGCCCCGCCATGCCCGGTCCGTCCCCCTGCGCGCCCCTCTCCTGATGGCCGGCAGCTGCCTGCCCGTCCTCGGCGCGGTCCTGATCGCCCCGGTGCTGCCGAAGATGCAGGACCACTTCGACTCGGTACCCGGCGCCAAGACGCTCGTCCCCGTCGTCCTGACCGTCCCGGCGCTGGCGCTCGCCCTGCTGGCCCCGTTCGCGGGCGTCATCGTCGACCGGCTGGGCCGCAGACGCCTGCTGGTCGTGGCGACCGTGCTGTACGCGCTCTTCGGCACCGCCCCGCTCTGGCTCGACTCCCTGGGCGCGATCGTCGCCTCCCGGGTCCTGGTCGGCATCACCGAGGCCGCGATCATGACCTGCTGCACCACACTGATCGGCGACTACTACACGGGCCGTGTCCGGGACCGCTATCTCGCCCTCCAGACCATGTGCGCCTCCGCCTCCGCCACCGCGTTCTTCGTGATCGGCGGCGCGGTCGGCTCGGCGGGCTGGCGCGCCCCCTTCTGGATCTACGCGGTCGGCCTGCTGCTGGCCCCCCTCATGGCGACCGCCCTGCCCAGGCTCCGTCAGGACGCCGCCGAGGAAGTCACCACCGAGCCGCGTCCGTTCCCCGTACGACGGCTGGCCGGCATCTGCGCGCTGACCGTGTTCGGTGCCATGGTCTTCTACACCGTGCCCGTCGAGACGGCCTATCTGCTCGACGACCTGGGCATCACCTCCACCGGCGTCATCGGTCTGGCCACCGCCCTCGCCAGTGCCGCCACGGTGGCCGGATCGATCGCCTTCACCAGGCTGCCGGGCACCCCCGCGAGCCGGCTGCCCGTGGTGTTCGCGCTGTGCGGCACCGGGTTCGTGGTCATGGGGCTGGCGAGCGGACCCGTGCTGCTGATCGCGGGTGCGGTGCTCAACTGCCTCGGTACGGGCGTCCTGTTGCCGTCCCTGCTCACCGCCGCGATGTCCAGGCTGGAGTACACCGACCGAGGGCGCGGCACCGGACTGTGGACGGCCGCCTTCTTCTTCGGCGAGTTCATCTGCCCGCTGATCCTGATCGGGCTGGAGACCGTGGTCGGGAGCCTGGCCACCGCCGTCGGCGTCCTGGGCCTCGCCTCGGGGCTGCTCGCGGGCGGACTGCTGCTCGTGGGACGGTCGGCGGTCGTCGAGCCCGACCCTGCCGGCCCTTGGGATGTGAAGGCCCCTCGTCTATAGTCAACGACATTACTAGGTGCGTACTTGTCCAAGTGGGGCGGCCGGTCATGACGGAGAACGGACCTCTGCGGTACGTCGCCCTCGGCGACAGCCAGACCGAAGGGTGCGGCGACGGCGACGACGTACGAGGACTGCGCGGATGGGCCGACCGGCTCGCCGAGCAGCTCGCCCGGGACACACCGGACGTGCTCTACGCCAATCTCGCCGTGCGCGGCCGTCTCGCCGGGCAGGTGCGGGACGAACAGCTCGCGCCCGCCCTCGCGTTGGAGCCCGGCCTCGCCACGGTCGTCGCCGGGGTCAACGACCTGCTGCGGTCCCGTTTCGACGCCGACGAGGTGGCCGGTCACCTGGAGGCGATGTTCGCCGCACTCACCGCGCGGGGCGCCCGCGTGGCGACGGTGACCTTCCCGGACGTCGCCCGGATCACCCCGCTGGCCCGCCCGGTCCGCCCCCGGGTCATCGCCCTCAACGACCGCATCCGACAGGCCGCGGCCCGGCACGGAGTCGTGGTCGCCGAGACCTCCCACCACCCCGTCGTGACCGACCCGCGCCTGTGGAGCCCCGACCGGCTGCACGCCAGCCCGCTCGGTCACGCCCGGATCGCCGCCGCCGTGGCCGACGCCCTCGGCCTGCCGGGCAGCGACGACGGCTGGACCCGGCCGCTGCCCGCCGACCCGCGGGCGGCCTCGGGGCTGCGCGCGGTCGGCGGCGAGCTGCGCTGGGCCGGCTCCTTCCTCGGCCCCTGGCTCGTACGGCGGGTCCGCGGCCGGTCCTCCGGCGACGGCCGGCGCGCCAAGCGGCCCGAACTGCTCCCGATGCCCCGGCCCGCCGATACGCACCCCATTGACTAGTCAACTAGGTTGATCCCATGGCTCTGCGCAACGCGGTGATGGCCGCCCTCCTGGAGGGCGAGGCCTCCGGATACGACCTCGCCAAGGGCTTCGAGGCCTCCGTCGCCAACTTCTGGATGGCCACCCCGCAGCAGCTCTATCGGGAACTGGAGCGCATGGCGGCCGAGGGCCTCGTCTCCGCCCGCGTGATCCAGCAGGAACGCCGCCCCAACAAGCGCCTGTTCTCCCTCACCGAGGCCGGTCTGGAGGTCCTGCGCGCGTACATCGCCGACGAGCCCGCGAGGCCGACCGCCATCCGCGACGAGCTGATGGTCAAGGTCCAGTGCGTAGACATCGGCGACACCGACGCCGTACGGACCGCGATCGCCGAGCGCGTGGAGCGGTCCACCGCCAAGCTGGCCCGCTACGAACGGATGCGGGAGCGCATGCTCGCCGGCCGCACCGAGGACGAGTACTTCGCCGAGGCCGACCGCATCGGGCCCTACCTCACCCTGCTCGGCGGCATGACCTTCGAACGGTCGAATCTCGCGTGGGGCGAGACCGCCCTGAAGAGGCTCGCTCAGCGCGGCGCACGTCTGCCGTGAGCGAGCGGCCGATCCCCGGCGCCGGAGAGAGCTGCCCGCACCTCGACTGGGCCGCCTCCGGGGCCATGGCGCTCACCGGTGAGCAGGACGGCCCGCCGCTCCTGGCGCCGGGCGGGTTGATGCCCCTCCTGCACCGGATCCGCGGCGCGCTCCCCGTCGACATCGACCCCGCCCTCCTCCTCGGCGCCCGAGCCGGTGCCATGGGCCTGACCCGGCGCGGCCGTACGTCCACGGGTGGCGCCACCCGCCTGCTGCGAGCCGCCGACGGCTGGTGCGCGGTCACCCTGGCCCGCCCCGACGACCTCGACCTCGTCCCCGCGATCCTCGGCCGCGCCGACGTCCACGCCCCGTGGGACGACCTCGCCACCGCCGCACGCACCACGAAGGCCCGCGAACTCGCCACGCGCATCCGCATGTTCGGGGTCCCCGCCGCCGCACTCCCGACCGGGCCGGGAGCACCGGCCGACACTCCGTACCGCACCTCCCGCATCGCCGCACCCGCCAAGGACCCGAAGCTCGAAGGCGCCCTCGTCGTCGACCTCTCCTCCCTCTGGGCCGGCCCCCTCTGCGCCCATCTGCTCGGACGGGCCGGCGCCCGTGTCGTCAAGGTCGAGAGCACCCGGCGCCCCGATGGCGCCCGGGCCGGGAACCGGCGGTTCTACGACTGGCTGCACGCCGGCCACGAGAGCGTCGCCGTCGACTTCACCACGGCCGAAGGACGCGCGGCGCTCGCGGAGTTGGTCGGCGAGGCGGACATCGTGATCGAGGCGTCCCGACCGCGAGCGCTCGCGCAACTGGGGCTGGCCGTCGAACGCCTCGACCATCGTGCGGGCAAGGTGTGGGTCGCCATCACGGGGTACGGCCGCGGCCACCCCGACCGGGTCGCCTTCGGCGACGACGCCGCGGTCGCCGGGGGACTGGTGGCGCGGTCCGACCACGGCCCGGTCTTCTGCGGCGACGCGATCGCCGACCCGCTCACGGGACTGGTCGCCGCACTGGGCGCCTTCACGTCCCTGGCCCGCGGCGGCGGGGAGCTGATCGACGTCTCGATGCGCGAGGTGGCCGCCGCCTTCGCCGGGACCGCTCCCGACACGGAGCACGGCCCGCATCCGGTACGCCGGGACGGCGGCACCGGCTGGACGGTCACCTGCCCGCGCCTCGCCCGGACGCAACAGATCCTTCCACCACGCCCACCCGAAGCGACGGGCCCGGCAGCCGAGTCGGGCGCCGACAACGCCCTCATCCGTGTACGACCCGCCCCGCGATGAACGTGGCGCGCTGCTGCTCGGCGGGACGTGACGGGTTCTTCCGCCGCGCCGACCCGAAGTGGCGCCTGCCGCGGCCGAGTCGGGCGTCGACAGCGCTCTCGTCCGTGCGCGACGCGTCCCGCGATGAGCGTGGTGCGCTGCTGCTCGGCGTCGGGTGGGCAGTCGCCTGCCTGCTGCTCGGCCGGACGCAGCGGGTTCTTCCGCCGCGACCACCCGAAGTGGCGGCTCCCGCGGTCGAGTCGGGCGCCGACAACGCTCTCATCCGTGTACGACCCGCCCCGCGATGAACGTGGCGCGCACCTGACCGGCGTCCGGCGTGCGCAGTGCCTCGCTCAGGGGTCGGTCGAGGAGCACGAGGTCGGCGGGTTGGCCCGGGGCGACGCGACGTGGGGGGCCGCCCGGATCGGACAGTGGGGAGAGCAGGCCGGTCAGGACCGTGGCGGGTGGGACGCGTTCGGCAGGGCCCAGTACCCGTCCGGAGGGGGTGAGCCGCTGTGTCGCCGCACGGAGGCAGGCCCAGGGGTCGGGGTCCCCGTACGGGGCGTCGCTGCTCGCCGCCACCCGGACGCCCGCCCGCAGCAGACCGGCGTACGGCCACAGGTCCGGCCGGTCCTCGGGCTCGGCGCGGTCCCAGTACGTGTCACCGCGCCGGGCCACCAGCGTCGGTTGGGTGACCACGGTGATCCCCCGCACCGCCAACTCCTCGGCGAGGGCCGCGTCGGCGACGGCACAGTGTTCGACGCGGTCGCCCCGCAGGGACCCGGCCTCGTCCAGCGCGGCCAGGGTCAGGGCGAGGGCCACACGGGTCACACAGTGCACGGCGACGGGACGGCCGGCGGTGTGGGCCCGCCGTATGCGCTCGGTGAGGTCGCCGAGGTCGGGGAGCGTGTGGTCGGCGACCACCAGCTTCACCGGGCCCACGCTCAGCCGGGGATGATCCGCCGGGCCGCTGTCGGCGGCCATCAGCATGACGTGCTGGGGGAGTTCGCCCCGCCGTACCGCGTCCGCCACGGCCGCGGCGGCCCCGTCGTCCGGGGTGGCGTCCGCGAGGTGGGTGACCCCGAGGGCGGCGAGGCGGGCGCCCACCGCCCGCAGGGACGGCGGACGGGAACCGAGCCTCTCGCGCAGCCAGGCATCGGCCCGCCACAGCAGCCCGCGCTCGACCCCGGTGTCCCCGAGCCGATCCAGCCCCGCCGAGTTGACCACCCACAGCGCACCGGAACGATGCTGCACCCGCACCGGCAGCACCCGGTTCCAGGCATCGAGGACATCCCGGTCGAGCTCGCCGTGGACCACGTCGTCGTATCCGACGGCCCGCACCCACCCGTCCTCGCCCGGCACGGCCCGCGCGACCGCCTCGGCCAGACCGTCGCGCGACACACCGGACACGTCGAGCGACGACTCCCGCGCCGCCATGGCCGCCAGATGCAGATGATGATCGGCCAGCCCCGGAAGCAGCGCGCCCCCCTCACCCGCTACGACCAACTCGGCGTCCCCCGCCCGCAGTCGAGGCCCGATCTCCGCCACGACACCCCCACGGACCCGGCAGTCGACCGGGCGGCCCGGCCACGACCGCACCGACACGCCCCGCAGCAGCACGTCACCGCTCATGGCCGTCGATCTCGTCCACCAGCCCCCACCGCAGGGCGGTACCCGCATCCAGCCGGGCCCCGCTCAGCATCAGCCACGCCGCCCGCCACCGTCCGATCCGCCGCGGCACACTCACCGTGCCGCCCGCGCCGGGCACCAGCCCCATGGCCACCTCGGGCAGCTGGAAGAAGGCGCCCGGCGAGGCCACCACGCGCCCGGCGAACGCGGCCATCTCGATACCGGCGCCCACGGCCGCGCCCCGCACCCGGACCGTGACCCGGTCCCGCAGACGGTCGACGAGCCGCCACGGTGCCCGGTCGAGCCGCACCAGATACGCGGCCACGAGATCGCGGGCGGTGCCGAACTCGGCCAGGTCGCCCCCGCTGCAGAACACCGGCCCCGCGCCGCCGAGTTCCACCTCCTCGACCGAGTCGTCGAGAGCGGCGATCTCCAGGGCGTCGTAGAGCTCCTCACGCATCCGGAAGGCGAACGCGTTCCGGCGCTCGGGGCGGTCCAGCAGGATCGACAGCCTGCCGCCGGTCCGCGACAGCCGGACGCACTCCCCGTCGGCGGCCGCCGTCCGCGGACCCCGTTCGGCGAGCCAGGCGGCGAACTCGGTCCCGCCCAGCAGCATCGAGTAGGCCGCCGCCTCCGCGGCCAGGGCGTCCAGGGTGCCGAGCGAGGGAGTCTGCCGCAGCAGTCTGCCCAGCGTGACGGTGGTCTGCGGGCGGCGGTCGGCGACCTCGGCCAGTGCGGCGTACGCCTGCCACGGGTCCGCCACGGGTACCGACTCGCGGTCGGGAGCGATCACCTGTGGGCCGATGAGAGTCAGCGTCAGTGCCCGGACCAGCGGCCTCAAGTGCTGCGGCGGCTGCCGCGTCGCGATCCCGACGGTGAGCGGGAGGGAGTCGGCGACCCGGGCGGCGGCCTCCGCGACACGTGCCGGATCGGCGGTGTGCCAGTCGTCGAGGTCCACCTGTTCCATGCGGCGAGCGTAGACGACGGCGAGCGTGGACAGGATCCGATTCTCCGTGCTGGTATTGGCATTCTCCTTTTCTGCAAGTAGCGTATCCACACGATGAATGACTTTGCCCAGACCTCGTCCGGAATCCCGCTCAAACCGGTCTACGGACCGGCGGACCGGGCCGTCGAGCCGCCGGCGCCGGGGGACTTCCCGTTCACGCGCGGCAATTACGCCTCCGGCTACCGGGGGCGGCTGTGGACGCTCAGGCAGTACTCGGGGTTCGGCACCGCGGAGGAGTCCAACCGCCGCTACCGCTATCTGCTCGATCAGGGCGGCACCGGGCTGTCGGTGGCCCTGGACCTGCCCACGCAGTGCGGCTACGACTCCGACGACCCCGAGGTCAGCGAGGAGGTCGGGCGGGTCGGTGTCGCCGTCGACACCCTCGCCGACGCCGAGGTGCTCTTCGAGGGCATCCCGCTGGACCGGATCAGCACCAGCTTCACCATCAACGGGACGGCGGCGATCCTGCTCGCCTTCTACGTGGCCGCCGCCGAGCGCCGGGGTGTGCCACGGGCGAAGCTGACCGGGACCATCCAGAACGACATCCTCAAGGAGTACGCCTCCCGCGGCACCTGGATCTGGCCGCCGGAGCCGTCGCTCAGACTGATCGCCGACACCATCGAGTTCTGCGCGGCCGAGGTGCCGCGGTTCAACGCGATCTCCGTCGCCGGCGCGCACTTCCGCGACGCCGGGGCCAACGCCGTGCAGGAGATGGCGTTCACCCTCGCCGACGGGGTGACGTACTGCGACACCGTGCTGGAACGCGGACGTATGACGATCGATCAGTTCGCCCCGCAGGTCTCCTTCTTCTTCTACACGCACGGCGATTTCTTCGAGGAGATCGCCAAGTACCGTGCCGGGCGCAGGCGTTGGGCGACCATCGTCCGCGAGCGCTACGGGGCGGGCTCCGACAAGGCCGCGATGTTCCGCTTCGGCTGTGTCGCCGGGGGAGCCTCGCTCTACGCGCCGCAGGCCCCCAACAACACCGTCAGGGTCGCCTACGAGGCGCTGGCCTCCGTCCTCGGCGGCGTCCAGTCGATGTTCACGGCCGCCTGGGACGAGCCCTTCGCGCTGCCCAGCGAGGAGTCGGCCACGCTCGCCCTGCGCACCCAGCAGATCCTCGCCCACGAGACCGGCGTCGCCCGCGTCGCGGACCCGCTCGGCGGCTCCTACTTCGTCGAGGCGCTCACCGACGCGACCGAGGAGCGGATCGTCGAGATCATGGCGGATCTGGAGCGGCACGGCGGTATGGTCCGGGCGATCGAGGACGGCTATCTCCAGGGCCTCATCGCGGACGAGGCCTACCGCGTCCACCGGGCGGTCGAGGCGGGCGAGCGGCCCGTCATCGGGGTCAACCGGTACGTCGACGAGGACGAGCCCGCCCCCGACGTCGCCACCTACGAACTCGACGCCAAGGGCCGCGAGACCCAGCTGGAACGGCTCGCCCGGGTCAAGGCCGAACGCGACCCGGCCGCCGTCCGCACCCGCCTCGCCGCCCTCGCGCGCGCCGCCGAGGGCACCGACAACCTCATGGGCCCGCTCGTCGACTGTGCCAACGCCTACTGCACGGTCGGCGAGATGGTCACCGCCCTCAAGGACGTGTGGGGCGAGTTCCAGCAGCCGGTGGTGTTCTGATGGGCACCCGGATCCTCATCGCCAAGCCCGGTCTCGACGGCCACGACCGAGGCGCGAAGATCGTCGCCCGGGCGCTGCGCGACGCCGGGTTCGAGGTCGTCTTCACCGGCATCCGGCAGAAGGTCGAGGACATCGTGGCGACCGCCGTCCAGGAGGACGTCGCGATGGTCGGCCTCAGCATGCTGTCCGGGGCGCATCTGGCGCTGACCGCCAGGACCGTGGAGGGCCTGCGGGCCGCGGACGCCGGGGACATCACGGTCGTCGTCGGCGGCACCATCCCGCCGGCCGACGTGCCGCGCCTGAAGGCCGCGGGCGCCGCTGCCGTGTTCCCCACCGGAACACCCCTTGACGTCGTGGTGGCGGACGTACGCGCCCTCACCTCGCGCTGACCTGGAGCCCCTGACACCTGGAGGGAACGTGCGGATCGGAGTCATGATCGGACCCGAGCGGGGGGACTCGGCGCGCAAGGCCGAGCGGATGCTCGCGGATGTGGAGTGGGCCGAGTCGGCCGGGATGGACACCGCCTGGATCCCCCAGGTCCCCACGGACTTCGACGCGTTGACCGCCGTGGCGCTGATGGGGACCCGGACCAGCCGCATCGAGCTGGGCACCGCCGTCGTCCCCCTCCAGGCCCAGCATCCCGTCGCCCTCGCCCGCCAGGCCCTGTCCACCCAGGCGGCCACCGGCGGCCGGCTCGCACTCGGTGTCGGCCCCTCGCACCACTGGATCGTCCAGGACATGCTCGGCCTGCCCTACGCCCGCCCGGCCGGCCTCACCCGCGACTACCTCGACGTCCTCGACGCGGCATGGCGCGGCCCCGGCCCCGTCGACGTCGAGAACCGCACCTACACCGTGCACAACCCCCTCGACCTCGCCCCCGTGGCCCCGCTGCCGATCCTCCTCGCCGCCCTCGGCCCGGTCATGCTGGCCCTCGCCGGGGAGCGTGCCGACGGAACCGTGCTGTGGATGGCCGACGAACGCGCCGTCGCCGACCATGTCGTCCCGCGCATCACGAAGGCCGCCGAGAGCGCCGGACGCCCGGCCCCCCGCGTCGTCGCCGGCATCCCGGTCTGTCTGTGCGCCCCCTCCGAGGTCGACGCCGCCCGCGAGCGGGCCAACCGGATCCTCGGCGAGGCCGAGATCTCGCCCAACTACCAGCGGCTGCTGGACTACGGCGACGCCAGGGACGTCGGCGACCTGTGCGCGGCGGGCGACGAGACGGCCATCCTCCAGCGCTTCAAGCGCTTCGCCGACGCCGGCGTCACCGACCTCTCCGTACGCCTCCTGCCCATCGGCGACGGCCGCGACGAACTGCTCGCCTCCAAGCGCCGCACCCGCGAGATGATCGCGAACCTCGCGACGGAGCTGAGGTGACGGGCACCGACCGCGGCTCCGGAGGCGCTGCGGAGGCGGGGCCCGGTGGGAGCGGACTTCGGGTCGGTGAGGGCGAGGGGGAGGCATCGGTTGCCGAGTCGCCTGGTGGCGAGCCTCCTGGTGCCGAGGGGATTGGCGCCGGCCGCGGGCCGCGGTGCCGGTCCCGGGCGTCGGCCGATGACCGTGCGCCTCGGCGTGCCCCTCAGGTGACCCCCGGCCCCCTCGCGGGCCTGCGGATCCTCGAAGTCGGTCATATCCTCGCGGGCCCGTTCGCCACCATGCTCCTCGCGGACCTCGGTGCAGAGGTCACCAAGGTCGAGCCGCCCGGCGGGGACCTCTCGCGGCAGGTCGGTGACGCCTACTTCGCCAGCATCAACCGCGGCAAGCGCAGCATCTGCCTCGACCTCGGCACGGACCAAGGACAGGAACGCCTGGGCGAGTTGGCGGCCGACGCACACGCGCTGCTGGTCAACCTGAAACCGTCGGTCATCCGGCGGCTGGGGCTGACGTACGACAGTCTGCGCCGGCACAACGAGCGGATCGTCTGCGTGGCGGTCACCGGATACGGCCTGGACGGCGGTGACGACCCGGCCTTCGACTACGTCATCCAGGCCGCCACCGGAGTCGCCGCCCTCACCGGCGACCCCGACGGTCCGCCGACCCTGCCCGGGTACTCCTCCGTCGACAACTCCGCCGCCCTGACCGCCGCGTTGGGCCTGCTCGCCCAGATCGTGTCCGGCCGCGGCGGGCAGGTCGACGTGGCGCTGCGGGACGTGATGCTGTCCCAGCTCAACTACCGGGCGTCCGCCTACCTCAACGACGGGGTCGAGCCGCGCCGGCTGCCCTTCGGAGCGCACTCGTACTACGTGCCGGCCCAGCTGTTCCCCACGGCGGCAGGGCACTTGGCGCTGTTCATCACGCACGACGGCTTCTGGAAGACCTTCGCCGCGGAGGCCGGCATAGCGGGCTTCCCGACGATGGCCGAGCGGGCGGAGCGACGGGACGAGGTCCTCGACGCCGTCACGCGGGCGCTGAGCACCGACACCGCCAAGGGCTGGGAGGCCCGGCTGCGGCCGCTCGGCATTCCGGCGGCGGCCGTCCGCACGCTCCCCGAGGCACTGGAGGCGACACCCGAGGTCGTCGTGCGGGCCGGCGACTACAGACTGATCGGCAGTCCCGTCAGGATCGCCGGATACGAGCCCGTCTACGGCCCGCCGCCCGCCCTGGGCTCACTCGTAGTGGACGGTGACTGAGCCCTCGTCGGGCACGCCCTGGCAGGTCAGGACATAGCCCTCGGCCACCTCGTCCTCGGTCAGCGCGTCGTTCACCCGCATGGTGGCGCTGCCCTCGGTGATCCTGGCCATGCAGGTGGCGCAGTTGCCCGCCTCGCAGGAGAAGGGCGGGGTGAGGCCGGCCCGGCGGGCGCTCTGCAGGAGCGTCTCGTTCGGGTGCTTGGCGACGGTGGCGCGCTTGGTGCCGAGGACGATCGTGACGGTGCCGTCAGCCACCGGGCGGGTCACGGGCGGCGGTTGAGGCGCTCCGCCGAACCGCTCGCTGAACACCCGGCCCGGCCCCGGCAGCACCGACTCCACCAGCTCCATGAAGGGCTCGGGCCCGCACACATACGCGTCCGCCCCGCCGTCCGCGCCGACGAACTCCCGTATCGCGTCGGCGTCGACGAGCCCCCGCTCGGCGTCGAGATGCCGCACGACGCTCAGCCGGCCCGGGAACTCCGCGGCCAGCTCGGTGAGCGCCGCGTCGAAGATGGCCGACGCCCGGTCCCGGTCGGCGCACAGCAGCCGCACCGGACGGCAGGTCGCGGCCAGCGCGCTCTTGGCGAGGGAGAGGATCGGGGTGATCCCGCTGCCGCCGCTGAAGCCGAGCAGCGGTGTCTCGGCCGGCCGCAGACAGAACAGGCCCCGCGGCTGGGTGAGTTCGACCTCGTCGCCCTCGCCGACATGGTCGTGCAGCCAGTTGGAGACCTTGCCGCCGGGGACGCGCTTGACCGTCGTCATCAGCTCGGCGTCCGTCTCCGGGGCGCTCGACATCGAGTAGGAGCGCAGCAGGTCCCTGCCGTCGACCCGGACCCGGAAGACACAGAACTGCCCTGCCTGGTAGGCGAACGGGCCGTCGTGCGGGTCGAGGACGAAGGTCCGGGCGTCGGGGGTCTCCTGGACGATCTTGACGACGGTCGCGCGCCGGAACAGGACGGGGCTCGCCATGGACGCCCTCCTCGGGCTCTGGTATCAAGGTTCTATCACTGCGAGAATACTATTCTCATCAGGAAGATGGGACCCTCTCAACAGGCGGGGACGAGAGATGAGCGAACGGGCCGCGCTGGTCTTCGAGGACCGGGAGTACACCCTGGCCGCACTGGAGGGCCTCGCGGACGGGCTGGCCGGCGAGCTGGAGCGGCGCGGTGTGCGGGCGGGGGAGCGGGTGGCGCTCATGTCCTCCAACCGGCCCGAGTTCGTGGTCGCGGTGCGGGCCGTGTGGCGGCTCGGCGCGGCGGTCGTGCTGCTCAGCCCGGCCTGGAAGCGGGGCGAGGTCGAACACGCCCTGGAGATCACCGGGGCGACGCACGCCGTCGGTGACCATCCGGTGCTCGCGGAACTGATGCCGATGCGCCACCTGGACGAACCGATCCCACCCGGACCGGGCTCCTGCGCCTGGCCCCCCGAACAGGCCGACGCCGTCCTGGTGTTCAGCTCCGGCACGACCGGGATGCCCAAGGCCGTACGGCACACCCACGCCTCCCTCGCCGCCGCCGTACGCCACTGGCGGGACGCCCTCGGACTGACGGCACGGGACCGCATCCAGATCGCCACACCGCCCTCGCACATCCTCGGCCTGCTCAACATCGTCACCGCGCTGGAGACGGGCGCCTGGCTGCGGCTGCACCGCCGCTTCGACCTCGACCGGCTGCTCCAGCACATCGAACTTGACCGCATCACCGTCGAGATGGCCGTCGCCCCGATCGCGCTCGCCATCGCCTCGCACCCGAAGCTGGAGTCCTACGACCTGTCCTCGCTCCGCTACATCATGTGGGGCGCCACACCGGTCACCCCGAGCGTCGCCGAGACCGTCACCCGGCGCACCGGGGTCGGCTGGGTGCCCGCCTACGGGGCCAGCGAACTGCCCGTCATCGCCTGCAACCCGCTCGACGGGGCGCGCCTGGACACCCCGGGACGGCCCGTGCCGGGGGTGAGCGCACGGGTGGTCTCCCTGGAGACCGGGGCGCCGGTCGGGCCGGGTGAGACCGGTGAGATCGAGGTCCGCTCCGACTCCCTGATGGCCGGCTATCTGCCCGCCGAGGCGACGGCGGAAGCCCTCCATGACGGCTGGTACCGGACCGGGGACGTCGGCAGTCTCGACGCCGACGGCTGGCTGCGGCTCACCGACCGCTCCAAGGAAATGATCAAAGTGCGGGCGTTCCAGGTCGCGCCCGCGGAGGTCGAAGCCGTGCTGCACGGCCATCCCGCGGTCGCCGACTGCGCGGTGTTCGGCGTCCCCGACCCGGTCGACGGGGAGGCGGTCGTCGCGGCCGTACGGACGACCCGCCCGGTGGCGGCGGCCGAGCTCATCGACCTGGTCGGCACGCGGCTCGCCTCCTACAAACGCCCGAGCCGTGTGGAGTTCGTGCCCGAGATCCCCCGCCTGCCGTCCGGCAAGGTCCTGCGCCGGGTCCTCAAGGAGCGCCATGGATGTACGTCTGACACCTGAACAGCGTCAACTGCGGGCCGCGGCGGCCCGGTTGGCCGACGACCTCGGCCCCGACTCCGTCCTCGACCTGGACGACGTCGACCGGATCGCGCGTCTGGAGAAGGCCGTCGAGGCCACCGGCTGGCGGACGCTGCGCTCGGACGGGGCGTCGGGGGTCGAAGTCGCCCTGGTCGTCGAGGAGTTCGGGCGGGGACTGGTCGACGTACCGCTCCTGGGCCCCGTACTCGCCGACGACCTGGCCCCCGGGATCCCTTCGGCCACCGTCGTCGTGGACGGCGAGGCCCGGGACGCGCGCGGCCTGCGCAAGGGCGTCCTCGTCGAAGGCGACCGCGTGCTGGCCGCCGACATCGGCTCCCGCGTCCCGGGCGCCGACCTGACCCGTCAGAGCGCCTGCGTCACCGGCCCGGCCGAGCCGATCGCCACCCTCACCGCCGAAACCGCCACCCGCAGCCGGGCGTTGGCCCTCGTGGCCACCACCGCCGACCTGCTCGGCACGGCCCGCGGCGCCCACGCGCTCGCCGTCGCCCACGCCAAGCTGCGTGAGCAGTACGGCAGGCCGATCGGCACCTACCAGGCCGTCGCCCATCTGCTCGCCGAAGGACTGGCGTTGATCGAGGGCTCGGTGAGCGTGCTGCGGCACGCGGCGTGGGCGGTCGACGAACTCCCCGGGACGGAGGCGCTGCGGTCCGCCCGGATCGCCAAGCTCTACTGCGCCCGCGCCGCCCGCACCGTCTGCGAGACGGCGATCCAGGTGCACGGCGGCATCGGCAACACCTGGGAGTGCCTCGCCCACGTCCATCTGCGCCGCGCCCTGGCGTCCACCGAGCTGTTCCCCGTACGCCTGGAGGAGATCGACCGTGGACTTTCGTGACTCCCCTCAGGAGGCCGCCTTCCGGACACGCCTGCGGACCTGGCTGACCGAGCGGGCCGGAGCGTTCCCGACCTCGGGCGACGCCTACTGGGCACGGCAGGGCGAATGGCACCGCGCGCTCCACGCGGCCGGCTTCTTCGGACTGTCCTGGCCCAAGGCGTACGGCGGTCAGGAACTGCCGCCCGTCTACGACGTCATCCTGGACGAGGAACTGGCCCGGGCCGGCACCCCGGCCCGCCCCAGCCTCGGCTACCTCGTGCAGGGCCTGGGCCGGCACGGCGGCGAGGAACTGTGCCGCCGGTTCCTGCCCGGCATGATCGACGGCACCGAGCGCTGGTGCCAGGGCTTCAGCGAACCCGGCGCCGGATCCGACCTCGCCTCCCTGACCACCACCGCCACCCGCGACGGCGACACCTACGTGGTGCGCGGCCACAAGATCTGGACCAGCTACTCCGACGTCGCCGACTGGTGCCTGCTCCTCGCCCGCACCGACCCGGACGCACCCCGGCACAAGGGCATCTCGGCGTTCGTGATCGCCATGGACCAACCCGGCATCGAGCAACGCCCGTTGACGATGATGAGCGGGGTGACCAAGGAGTTCGGCCAGGTCCTCTTCGACGGCGCGACCGTGCCCGCGGACCAGATGGTCGGGGAGCCCGGCGAGGGCTGGGCGCTCGCCATGACGGTCGTGGGACACGAGCGGGAGCCCGCGACGCTGGGCTTCTCGGCCCGGTACGGCAAGCTCGTGCGCCAACTCGCCGCCCGCACGCCCGGCGTCGTGCCACCGGAGCTCGCCTGGGCCGTCGTCGAGACGGAGATGCTGCGCCTGCACGTACGGCGGCGGCTGTCCGAGCAGCTGGACGGGGTCTCGCACGGTCCGGAGGGGTCGCTGGACAAGCTGCTCATGACCTGGACGGAACAGACGGTCGGCCACGCGGCCCTCGCGGTCGGCGGCACCGGCGACCAGGAACTCCTGAACGCCTACCTCTACAGCCGGGCGCAGAGTGTCATGGGCGGCACCTCGCAGATCCAGAAGAACATCATCGCCTCGCGCATCCTCGAACTGGGAGCCTGACGTGACGGAGAACCTGTACGGCATGCCGGAGGAGATCCAGGTCCGGGCGGACGGCCCGCTGCGGATCATCACCCTGAACCGGCCCGACGTCCTGAACGCCGTCAACGACCCGCTCCACACCGGCCTCGCCCGGCTGTGGCCCCGTCTCGGCGCGGACCGCGACGCCCGCGCGGCCGTGCTCACGGGCGCCGGCAAGGGGTTCTCGGCGGGCGGCGACTTCGCCTACCTCGACGAGATCCGGCAGGACCCGGACCTGCTGGCCCGCACCATCGCGGACGGCCGGGACATCGTCCTCGGCATGGTCCGCTGCCGGGTCCCCGTCGTCGCGGCCGTCAACGGGCCCGCCGTGGGCCTGGGATGCAGCCTCGTCGCCCTCAGCGACACCGCCTACATCGCCGAGACCGCGTACCTGTCCGACCCGCACGTCCAGGTCGGCCTCGTCGCCGCCGACGGCGGCCCGCTCACCTGGCCCCTGCACACCAGCCTGCTCCTCGCCAAGGAGTACGCCCTGACCGGCGCCCGCATCCCGGCCGAGAAGGCCGTGGCCATGGGCCTCGCCAACCATGTGGTGTCCGACCCCCTGGCCGAGGCGACGGCCTGCGCGAAACGGATCGCGGAACTGCCCCGACAGGCCGTCGAGAGCACCAAACGCCTTCTCAACCTGCACCTGGAACGGGCGGTCCTGGCGACCCTCGACTTCGCGACGAACGCCGAGGAGCAGTCCTTCCGCACGGACGACTTCCGGACCACCCTCGCGCGCCTCACGGGTGGATCGGACTGAGCGGCCTACTTCGGAGGGAACCTCAACGCCCCGTCGAGCCGGACGACTTCGCCGTTGAGGTAGTCGTTCTCGCAGATGTGCTGGACCAGGGAAGCGAACTCGGGGGAGCGCCCCATGCGCCGGGGATGGGGCACCTTTGGCCCCCAGTAGGCCTCCAGCTGGTCACCGGCCTTGCCGTACGCGGGGGTGAGGAAGGTGCCGGGGGCGATGGTGACGACGCGGATGCCGAGGGGGGACAGGTCGCGGGCGGCGACCAGGGTCATGGCGGCGACCCCGCCCTTGGCGGCGGCGTAGGGGAGCTGGCCGATCTGGCCCTCGTACGCGGCGATCGAGGCCGTGTTGACGACGACACCGCGGGCGCCGTCCTCGTCGACGGGCTCGTGGCGGGCCATGGCGGCGGCGGTCAGGCGCAGGACGTTGAAGACGCCGGTCAGATAGATGTCGACGGTCTGCCGGAACCCGGCCAGATCCAGGGGCTCCCCGTCCCGGCCGATCAGCCGGCCGCCGCTCGCGGGGCCGCCGTGGGTGTCCACCGAGATCCGCAGCGGGCCGAGCGCCTCGGCCTCCCCGACGGCCGTGCGCACGTCGTCCTCGCTGGTGGCGTCGGTGCGTACGTAGCGGACGCCCAACTCCTCCTCCAGGGCCTTGCCCTTGTCGTCGGCGAGGTCCGCGACGACGACCGCCGCACCCGCCGCGTGGAGCCGGCGCACCGTCGCCTCGCCCAGACCTCCCGCTCCGCCGACCACGATCGCGGACGACCCTGCTATCTGCATGACAGCTCCCTTGCGAGTCATGTTCTAGTTTTGCGAGAGTAGCATTCTCATCTGTTGGTGTGACCGAGTTGGAGGCGTCCATGCCCGAGGCAGTCATCGTGTCCGCCCTGCGCACCCCCGTCGGCACCGCGGTCAAGGGCACCCTGCGCGACACCACCGCCTTCGACCTGGCCCGCCACATCGTCGGCGCCGCGGCGAAGGGGCTCGACCCGGACCGCGTCGACGACGTGATCCTCGGCGAGGGTCTCTACGGCGGCGGGGTCATCGCCCGCCACGCCGCGCTGACCGCGGGGCTCACCTCGGTCCCGGGGGCGGCCTGCAACCGCCACTGCGCGGCAGGTCTGGAGGCCGTGGCGGGCGCGGCCGGGAGTGTGCGGGCCGGGATGGACGGGCTGGTGGTCGCGGGAGGGGTCAACTCGGCTTCCACGGCGCCGAAGTCGCGGTTTCGGATCGACGGGGAGTGGGCCGAGCCGTGGATGCCGCCCACCCACCCCGACCGGCCGGACGCGCCCAACGCCGACATGTCGATCTGCATCGGCTGGAACGTGGCCCAGCGGGCCGGGGTCTCGCGCGCGGAGATGGACGCGTGGGCGCTGCGCTCGCACCGGAATGCCGTACGCGCCATCGACGAGGGCCGCTTCGACGCCGAGATCGTGCCCATCGAGACCCCGCACGGGCTCTTCTCGGTCGACGAACACCCGCGCAGGGACACGTCGTCGGAGAAGCTCGCCGGGCTGAAGCCGCTGCATCCGGAGATCGAGGGCTTCAGCATCACCGCGGGCAACGCCTGCGGCGGCAACGACGGCGCCGCCGCCCTGGTCGTGGCGAGCGAGGCGGTCGCTGCCGGCGAAGGGCTGCCCGCCCTGGCGACCGTACGCTCCTGGGCCTCCGTCGGCGTCGACCCCGCCGAGACCGGCCTCTCCCCGGTGAAGGCGATCCCCAAGGCGCTGGCCCGCGCGGGCCTCACCACGTCCGACGTCGACCTGTTCGAGATCAACGAGGCCTTCGCCTCGGTGACCGTCGCCGCCGTCCGTCTCCTCGACCTCGACCCGGAGACGGTCAACGTCAACGGCAGCGGCTGTTCGCTGGGCCACCCCGTCGCCGCCACCGGTGCCCGCATGCTGGTCACCCTCGTCCACGAACTGCGCCGGCGCGGCGGCGGGATCGGCGTGGCGTCCATGTGCGCGGGTGGCGGGATGGGCTCCGCGATGGTCGTGGAGGTCAGCTGAGGGTCGCCGTGATCTGCGGCAGGTCCACCGTCGTCCGGATCCCGGGCTCGGCCGCGCACACGAACGGCACCGCGTTCACCGCCCGGTTGGCCGTGTACGACGGCGACACCTCCGCCATCCGGTCCAGCGGTACCGGCAGCCGGATGCCGACGTCGAGCGGCGCGTCACCGTCGACCGTGATGTGCCAGCCGGTGTCGCCGAGGTCCCAGGCCGGATCGAGGTCGGTCGCGCAGTACCAGGTCGCGCGGAACCGCAGCAGCGGACGGCCCGCGTGGACGCCGGTCACCGTCAGACGCTGCGCGGCCACGGTCCCCGCCGCCAACTCACCCGCGGCGATCCGCACCGCGCCGCGGGCCGTCGCCAACTCCCCGCTCGCCTCAAGGGAGTCCAACGGCAGCGACAGCGCGTCGGCGACCAGTCGCAGTGACGGGCCGAAGCTCGTCCGCGCCCGGGAGAGCCGCGCCTCCTCGAACTCGGCGGGCGCGACACCGAACCCCATCACCCCGAACAGCAGGTCCGGCGAAGGGCGTTGCGACAGATCGGCGTACTCGTCGATCGTCACCCCCTCGACCCGCCGCGCGATCGACGTCACCACGATCGGCACCGCCTCGGTGATGAACCCGGGGCTGCTGCCCGTGCTGTGGATCGAGGTACCGCCCCGCCTGCAGGCGGCCTCCACACGCTCGCGGACGACGGGGTCCATGCTTCCGGGATGATGGAACTCCCCGCGCGTGGTGACGATGTTCGCGCCCGACTCCAGCAGCCGGCACACGTCGTCCAGATCGCACACGAGCGGCATGTACAGCACACAGTCGGCCCCGAGACCCACGATGCGCTCCACGTCCCGCGTGGCGGTCACCCCGGTCGTCGCCAGCCCGCACAACTCGCCCGCGTCCAGCCCCGCCTTGCCGGCCGAGTGGACGTACAACCCGGCCAGCGACAGGTCCGGGTGCTCGACGACGGCGCGCAGCGAGCGGCTGCCGATGGTTCCGGTGGCCCACTGGACGACCCGGTGGGCACTCACACCGCCTCCCTGGCCAGCCGCAGCAGCGCCTCCTGGGCGTAGGAGGCGACCAGCGAGCCGTCCCGCGTGAACACATCGCCCCGGCCGAAGCAGCGGCCGTGGGCGAGGACCGGGCTGTGCTGGCGCAGCAGCAGCCAGTCGTCGGCGCGGAAGGGACGGTGGAACCACACCGTGTGCGAGGTGACGGCGGACGTGAACGCCTTCTGCGCGTCGCGTTGGCCGAGGCCCTCCAGCGGGCGCAGCGCCGTTCCGATGAGGGTCAGATCGGTGGCGTACGCCGTGAGCGCCGGAGCCAGTGCGGCGTCGGCCGCCGGGGTGCGCATCCAGAGGTCGAGCACGGGCGGGGCCGCGTCGGGGGAGTCCAGGTCGGCGGCGGTACGGGTCTCCCAGGGCAGCGGATGCAACTCGATCCGGTGCTCGGGGCCGAGGAGGGGCGGGACGGGCTCGGTGCTCTGGTGGGCCGGTCCGTCCTCGGCGCAGTGCAGGGAGGCGGTGGCGGTGGCGACGACGCCGTGGGTCTGCCGGGCCACGACCGTCAGGGTGGCGAACGTACCGCCCTCGTGGTGGCGTTCCACCTCGTAGCGCACGGACTCCTCGGGCCGTCCCGCCCGCGGGAACAGCATGTGCAGCGACTTGACGTCCTTGTCCGGGCAGCTCAGCCGCGCCGCCCGGACGGACTGCGCCAGCAACTGGCCGCCGAACAGCCGGTGGTAGCCCAGTCGCTGGTTCCGGGCCTCGTAGTGCGAGCCGCCCGGAGCGGGCCGCAGATCGAGGCAGGACAGCAGGTCGTCCCAGAGTTCACTCGTGGCAAGGGGCATGCCAGCGAGCGTAAGGGAGATTTCCTGGGTTGAGAATGGGATTCTCTGGGCTAGCTCAGGGTGAACCCCTTCGCGCAGAAGTCCCAGATCTCGTCGGCGGTGATCGGGTGGGAGCCCGCCTGGCCGCTGGACTGCGCGTTGAACATGACGGTCTGCATGGTCAGGGCCGCCACCCGGCGGGGCTTGAAGCCCTCGCGCAGCAGGCCGGCCTCCTCCAGGTCCGTCATCAGCTCGGTGAGCAGGGCGAGCAGCGGCGCGTTCGCGACCCGCATCTCGTTGGGGTGCGAGACCAGCAGGCGCAGCGCGAAGTCGGTGAACAGCGGGCGCTGTGCGGCCGGGTCGGGGCAGGAGTTCTCGAACAGGGTCTGTACGGCGACCTTGAGCCGGTCCAGCGGGTTCGAGAGCTCGGCCGCGGCGGTGCGCAGCTGCTCCGCCGACTTGCTCATGGCGTCCTCGAACAGGGCGAGCAGCAGCTCGTGCTTGCCGTCGAAGTGCTGGTAGAAGCTGCGGAGCGACTGCTTGGAGCGGTCGACGACCTCCTGCACGGTGAAGTCGGTCGTACCCTTCTCCGCCATGATCGACTGGGCCGCGTCGAGGAACCGCTCCACCCGCTGCTCGGCCCGGCGCTTGGCCGCCTGGGTGGAACGCTCGACCGCGCGCTGCTTCCAGGCCGGCTCTTCGGTGGGGGTGCTCAAGGGCTGGTCCGCCTTCTGTGCCATGGGGAGAACTTTACTGCAGTGTAGCGACAACAGCCCTCCGGCCAGGCTGGACGCCTCTTCTCGCCCCGGTGAGACTCTTAATTTCTCCCAGTGAGAATGTTATTCTCGCGCCAAGGAGGCCCCCATGCTCTTGGAGTTCGACGCCGAGCAACGGCTGTGGCAGGACACCGTGCACAAGGCCGTACTGAAGGAGTGCCCACCGGCCCTGATCCGCCGGATCTCCGACGAGGGCGCCGACCCGGAACCCCTGTGGCGGGTCTACGCCGATCTCGGCTGGACCGAACTGACCGACCCCGCCGACGCCGTCGAGCTGGCGATCGTCCTGGAGGAGTTGGGCCGCGCCACCGACCCGACGCCCTACCTCGCGACGATGACCCAGTTCGCGCCCCTGGCACCTGACTTCGCCGAACCGGGACGACCCGGCACCGCCGTGTACTCGGGAGTCACCTCCCGGGCCGACGGCGCCGGCTGGGTCCTGGACGGTGTGGCCCGCCATGTGCTCGACGGCGACCGGGCCGAACAGTTCGCCGTGGTGACCGCGGGCGGCATCTTCGTCGTACCCGCCACCGCCGTGACCGCCGTACGGTCCACCGTCTTCGACCCCGTCCTGCACATCGCCGACGTCCTGTTCGACCACGTCCGCGTGCCCGCCCGCAGCCGAAGCGCCGCCGACCCCGAACGCGCCCGCCACCACGCCCTGACCGGCCTGGCCCTGACCATGGTCGGCGCCTGCCGGCGCGCCCTCGACCTGGTGCTCGACCACGCCCGCACCCGGCACCAGTTCGGCGCCCCCATCGGCTCGTTCCAGGCCGTGCAGCACAAGGCGGCCGACATGCACGTGGCCGTCGAGCGGGCCCGCGCCCTCGGCTACTTCGCGGCCCTGACGATCGCCGAGGACGACCCCCGGCGGCGGCTGGCCTCCGCCATGGCCAAGGCGGCGGCGGGCGAGTGCCAGGCCCTGGTGTTCCGCAACGCCGTGCAGCTGTCCGGGGCGATGGGACACACCTGGGAGAACGACCTCCAGTTCGCGATCAAGCGGGCCAAGGCGGGCGAGCTGCTGCTGGGCGGCGCCGCCGAGCACCGGGCGCTGATAGCCGAGGAGTGCCATGCGACTGACCTTTGACACCGACGTCGAGGCCTTCCGCGCCGAGTTCGCGGCGTTTCTGGAGGCCCACCTCCCCACCGAGGCGGAGGCCGCCGAGCGGTCCCGCTCCACAGGGCACCTCCCCGACTGGGCCCGGCGCTGGCAGCGCCTCCAGTTCGACGAGGGCTGGCTGCTGCCGGGCAATCCGCCGCGGTACGGCGGTCGCGACGCCACCGTCATCCAGAGTTTCGTCCACATGGAGGAGCTGTCCAGGCGCCGTATCTTCCACAGCTTCAACCCGCAGGGCGTCGGCATCATCGCCGCCTCCCTGCTCACCTTCGGCACCGAGGAGCAGAAGCGGCGCTGGGCGGTGCCCATCCTGCGCGCCGAACTCACCGCGGCCCTCGGCATGAGCGAGCCCGGTGCCGGTTCCGACCTCGCGTCCCTGCGCACCCGTGCCGAACCGAAGGGCGACCACTTCCTGGTCAACGGCCAGAAGGTGTGGACCTCCGGAGCCCACGACGCCGACGTCCTGCTCACCTTCGTCCGCACCGACCCGGACGCGCCGAAGCACAAGGGGATCAGCGTCCTGCTGATCCCCACCGACAGCCCCGGCCTGACCCGCCGCCCCTTCGCCTCGTACACCAACCCCGAGGACAAGGACTTCAACGAGGTCTTCTTCGAGGACGTCCGCGTGCCGGCGGAGAACCTCGTCGGCCCCCTCAACGAGGGCTGGCGGGTCGCCAACGGCTCGCTCGGGCACGAGCGCACCCTGATGTGGGTGAGCGAGGCCGAACGGCTCGGCGACGTCGTACGCGACTTCCGCCCCTCCGGGCCACTGGAGAAGGACTGGTACGCCACGCTCGTCATGGACCTCCAGGCCCTGCGCCTGCTGGGCTCGGCCGCCCTGTCCCGCGCCGCCCGCGGCGAACAGGACGTACCGGCCCTGTCCGTGCTGAAGGTGTTCGGCTCCGAGGCCTCGCAACGCGCCCTGGAGAAGGTCCTGGAGGCGGCCGGCCCCGACGGTCTTGTCCACCCGGCGACCACGGCACCGGCGTACCACATGACCTACGACGACAACTTCGCCAGCTGGTTCCACCGCTACGCCCGCAGCTTCGGCGCCACCATCGCCGGCGGAACGTCCGAGATCCAGCGCACCATCATCGCCGAGCGCGTGCTCGGCCTGCCCCGACGCTGAGGAGCCGTTCGTGCACATCCTGTACGAGGTGAAGGACCGCATCGCGACGCTCACCCTGAACCGCCCAGAGGTCGCCAACGCCCAGAACATGGCCCTCCTCGACGAACTCGACGCGGCCTGGACGCGGGCCGCGCAGGACGAGGACGTGAAGGTCGTGGTCCTGCGTGCCGAAGGGAAGCACTTCTCCGCCGGGCACGACCTCAAGGACCGCTGGCCCGCCCCGGACGAGATCACCCTGGAGTGGATCTACCGGGCCGAGACCCGCCGCTACCTCGAGTACACCCTGCGCTGGCGCAATCTGCCCAAGCCGTCGATCGCCGCCGTCCAGGGGCGCTGTATCGCGGGCGGGCTGATGCTGTGCTGGCCGTGCGATCTGATCGTCGCCGCGCAGGACGCCCTGTTCTCGGACCCGGTGGTCACGATGGGTATCGGCGGCGTCGAATACCACGGCCACACCTGGGAGTTGGGGGCCCGCAAGGCGAAGGAGATCCTGTTCACCGGCCGTCCGCTGACCGCGGAGGAGGCGGAGAAGGTCGGCATGGTCAACCGGGTGGTGCCTCGGGATCAGTTGGACACGGAAACTAGGGAACTCGCCGAGCAGATCGCCAGGATGCCCGCGTTCGGCCTCCGCCAGGCCAAGCGGGCGGTCAACCAGACCCTGGACGTGCAGGGCTTCTACGCCGCCGTCCAGTCGGTGTTCGACGTCCACCAGACCGGGCACGGCAACGCGTTGAGCGTGAGCGGCTATCCGATCCTGGCGAAGCTGGACGAGATGAAGGAGAAGCTGCGCTAGGCGTTCCGCGAGACAGCCGCGAAGGAGCGCTTTTCGTCCGCGGCGCCGTGTGGGCTGGTCGCGCGGTTCCCCGCGCCCCTGCGGGGCGCTCAGGTCGCGTTGGGCAGATACCGCGCCGCCACGAGCCTGGCCATGGTCCGCAGCCGCGCGAAGTAGGACGCGCAGTAGGTGTCGCCGATCAGGGGCAGGGCCTTGTCGAGGTCGGCCAGGCACGCCCAGAGGATCGCGACACCCTCGTCGTCGAGTCCGCCGTGGAGCTCGCCATGGACGAGACCGGCGACATCCGAGTCGAGCAGGATCAGCTCCACCCCTGCGATGGCCACGCCGCGGAAGCCGGAGGGGTACGGCGCGAGTCTGTGCTCCTCCCACAGCGGGGAGAGTTCCGGCGCGCTCATGCCCTTGATCATCGCACCCTAGAGGTGCACCAGCCTCGGCGCCGAGCCCTCCGCCCGCAGTCGTGCCCCGGCCTCGCGGGTCAACTCGCGGGCGCTGCCCAGCAGTCCGTCCAGGACCAGGGCCCGGCGGAGGTGCCGGTGCAGGGGGTGCTCGGCGGTGAAGCCGATGCCGCCGAGCACCTGCTGGCAGTGCCGGGCCGCTGTCAGTGCCGCTTCTCCGGCCGCCGCCTTCGCGAGGAGGGAGCCGAGCGGGTCGGTGGCGGCGATCAGTGTGGCCTCCGCGCCCTCCAGGGCCACCAGGGTCTCGGCCAGCCGGTGCCGTACCGCCTGGAAGGAGGCGAGGGGGCGGCCGAACTGGACGCGGTCCAGCGCGTGGGTCCGGGCGAGCGTCAGCATGGCGTGCCCGGTGCCGACCAGCCACCAGCCGAGGGCGCGGCGGCCGGCGGAGACGGGCAGGGACCGCCCCGACGGGACGGTCCGCAAGGGCAGTTCGGGGTCGAGGGCCGTACCCGGACCGGTGGGCGACCACACCACCCACGCCCCACCGGCGTACGGCAACGCCGGAGTACCGCCGCCCATCACGTCGTTGAGCGACGAGGCGTGCGCCCCCGTTTCGCCGAGCAGCCCGAAGACCGTGCGGATCGCCGACTCCGGGTACTCCGCGAGGAGTTCACGCCACCCGAGCTCCGTCAGCGCCGTATCCAGCGCGGGCCCCGAGGGCGTCGTCGTCATCGTCTTGCGCAGGGTCGCGGTGAGCAGCTCCAGCTCCGCGGAATCCACGGTCACTCCTTTCCGAGGCCGAGCAACCGGCGGGCGACGATGTTCCGTTGGATCTCGGCCGTACCGCCGTAGATCGTGGCCGCCCGTGCGTACAGGTACTCGGTGCGCCACGGTGTGTCCGCGAGCTCCAGCACGCCCGGCAGCAGGTCCCGCGCGGTGTCGAACAGCCGCTGTTCCGCCGTGGCGAGGAGCACCTTGTCCACCGAGGTCTCCGGGCCGAGCCGGGCCCCCTCGGCGAGCCTGCGCTGGGTCGCGTGGGAGCGGCAGCGGACGGTGTGGAGGGCGAGGTAGGCGGCGCCCAGCGCGGTCTCGTCGGGCTCCGGGGCCTCGTCGAGCAGGCGGTCCAGACGGGTGTAGAGGTGGGCGACCCGGTGCCAGAAGCACGTCGAGCGTTCATGCGGGAGCAGGTCCATCGCCAGGCTCCAGCCGTCCCCGGGGCGGCCGAGCATCCGGTCGCCGGGGACGACGACGTCGTCGAGGAAGACCTCCGCGAACTCGTCGACGCCGTGCATCGTGCGCAGCGGGCGGACCGTGATGCCCGGGGTGTCCATGTCGACGAAGAAGGCGGTGATACCGGCGTGGCCGGGTGCGGTGCGGGTGAGGAGGACGCAGCGGGCCGCGTACTGGGCGAGGCTCGTCCAGACCTTCTGGCCGTTGACCACCCAGGTGCCGTCGTCCCGGGGGACCGCCCGGGTGGTCAGGGACGCCAGGTCGCTGCCGGAGCCCGGTTCGGAGAAGCCCTGGCACCACTGTTCGCGCCCGCTCAGCAGCAACGGGACCATTTCGGCGGCCAGTTCGGGAGGCGCGTAGGACATCAGGGTCGGGACGAGGACCTCGACCATGGAGTAGATGCCGGGCTCGGCGAGGCCGCGGGTGGCGACCTCCTCGCCGAGCACCGCCCGGAACACGGCCGGCCCGCCGAGCCCCCTCACCTCGGCGGGCCAGCCGTAGCGCATCCAGCCCGCGTCGAACAGGGCCCCGCGGACCCGGCCGAGCTGGGCGACCTGCGCGTCCAGGGAGCGGTCGGGGCCGGGGGAGAGGTCGTGTTGCGCGAGCCAGTCCTGGAGGGCGGAGCGGAACTCCGCGACCGAGTTCATACCGCGGGGCGCCCGAAGGCGTGCGGGCGGCCGGAGTCGTGGGCGCCGCTGCGGCGGATGAACGTCATCGCGCGGGTCCGCAGCCGCCAGCCGTCCGGTGTGCGCAGGTAGGTGTCGTCGTAGTAGCCGATCCGCATGTCGTGCGTGGCGTGGTCGACGAAGCACAGGGGTTGGGTCCCCTTCGCCGTGCCGTTGTCCGACTCCTCTATGACCGGTGTCCCGGTGAGGAACAGGCCCTTGGGGGCGGCCGCCACCAGTGCGGGGAACTCCGCGAGGGGATAGGTGTCGCCGAAGGCGCTGTAGGTGCCGTCGGGGGTGAAGACCGTGAGCAGTCCGTCGATGTCGCCCCGGGTGATGGTCACCGCGTAGCGGGCGAGGAGCTGCTGGATCTCCACGAGGTCGTCAGTGGTCATGACCGCTCCCTTCGATGTCGGGCACCACGCCGAACGTGTTGAAGGCCATCGCCATCACCGCGTACGCCCCGACCGTGAACACCAGGTCCATCCGCTGGCGTTCGTCGAGGTGCTCTTCGAGGGCCTCCCAGGTCCGGTCGGAGAGGGTGGAGCGCTCCTCCAGCTCGTCGACGGCGGTGAGGACGAGGACGTCCAGCGGGGCGTCGGCCTTGCCCCGGCCGGCCGCTTCGATCTCCGCCTCCGTCAGACCCGCCTCGCGTGCCAGCTTCTGGTGGTGGACCCACTCGTAGGCGCACTCCCGGCGCGCGGCCACCCGCAGCGTGGCCAGCTCGCGCACCCGGGCCGGCAGTGTCGAGCGGAACAGGATGTACACGCTGAAGGAGAGGAAGGCCTCCGTCAGATCGGGATGGCGGGCGAGCCTGGACATCGCCGGGCCGGCACCGCGCTCGTCGCGCAGCCTCCTGGGGAGCAGCGCGGACAGCGCCTCGCGTGTGCGGTCGTCCCACTCGTCGTCCGGCAGTGGGGGAAGGCGCATCCGTGACTCCCTCGAGACTGGGGTGAGAATGGCATTCTCTCCATACGGACTGAAGGTTTCCATGCGGGTGGCGAGGGCGTCAACCGTCAGGCGCGCAGCTTGGCGAAGTCCCAACTGACGACCCGCTCGGGCCGCATCCTGAGCCAGGCGTGCCGTCCGTCGTAATGGAAGGGGCGCCCGCCCGCGTACTTGTCCGCGAACAGCCGCTCGGGATCGCCGAGTTCGTCCAGCGGCTCCCCTCTGCGGGGCGTCTCGCCCACGACCTGGGCGCTTCCCAGCAGCTCCACGCCGCGCAGTCGCAGGAAGTCGAAGCCTCCGTCGTCGACGAGCACGCTGATGTCGGGATTGCTGCCGATGTCAGCCCATCGTCGGCTTTTTGTCAGGGAGTTGAGCCACAATGCCGTCCCGTCCCAGACGAACCAGAGCGCGCTCGCGTGCGGGCGGCCGCCCGGCCCCGCCGTCGCGACCCGGCACACCGGCTGGGCGCGCAGGAAGGCGTCCCGCTCCTCGTCCGTCATGGCGATCTTCGTGCCCCTGCGCTGACCGGGCATGATTCCTCCCGCTCTTCGATGAATGCCTAATTCTCGTGCACGGATGGTTGCTTCTCCTCTAGTGAGAAGCTACTTTCCACCGCAGGCGGGGCCGTGGCAAGCAGGGCCCCGCGTCACCCGGAAGAGATGGGGAGCCGTGAGTCTTTTCCATGAGGACCGGCTGTTGATCGACGGTGAACTCGTCCACGCGGGGCGCAGCTTCGAGACCGTCGATCCGTCCACCGGAAAGGTGCTGGGCACCGCGTCCGACGCGGAGGCCGCGCATGTCGAGGCGGCCGTCGCCGCGGCCCGCCGGGCGTTCGACACCACCGACTGGATGCGCGACCGCGAGCTGCGACTGCGCTGTCTGCGCCAGCTGTACCAGGCCCTGCTGCTCCACCGCGAGGAGCTGCGCGAGCTGACCATCGCCGAGGTGGGGGCACCCCGCTCACTGACCCACGCCACCCAGCTCGACGAGCCGATCGAGCTGGTCAAGTGGTACGCCGACCTCCTGGAACGCTATGAGTTCCGCGAAGAGCTCGCCTTGCTGGAGAGCCGGGGCCGGACGCACCGCCGCTGGATGGAGAAGGAGGCGGCCGGAGTGGTCGCCGCGATCCTGCCGTACAACTTCCCCAACCAGCTCGCCCTCGCCAAGCTCGCCCCCGCCCTCGCCGCCGGCTGCACGGTCGTCCTCAAGGGCGCCCCCGACACCCCGTGGACCACACTCGCCCTCGGCCGGATCATCGCCGAGGAGACCGACATCCCCGCCGGCGTCGTCAACGTCCTCACCTCGTCCCGGCCCGAGACCGGTGAACTGCTCACCACCCACCCGGGCGTCGACATGATCAGCTTCACCGGGTCGACCCCGGTCGGCCGGGCCATCATGGCGGCCGCCTCGGCCACCCTGAAGAAGGTCTTCCTGGAGCTCGGCGGCAAGTCGGCGATGCTCGTACTGGACGACGCCGACTTCACACAGGCCGCGATGTTCGCCGCCTTCACCGTCTGCACCCACTCGGGCCAGGGCTGCGGGATCACCTCACGGCTCCTGGTCCCGCGCGCCCGCCACGACGAGGCGGTCCAGCTGGTCGCCGCCATGCTCGCCCGGGTGACCTACGGCGACCCGTCCGACCCGGCCACCCACATGGGACCCCTGATCAGCGAACGGCAGCGCACCAAGGTGCACGGCCTGGTCGAGCGAGCCGTCGCCGCCGGCGCCCGCCTGGTCACCGGCGGCCGGCCCGCCGAGCGCGAGGGCTTCTTCTACGAACCGACGCTGCTCGCCGACGTCGACCCCGGCTCCGAGATCGCCCAGGAGGAGATCTTCGGACCCGTCCTGGTCGTCATCCCCTACGACGACGAGGACCACGCCGTCCGGATCGCCAACGACTCGGTGTACGGCCTGTCCGGAGCGGTGCTCGGCGCCGACGACGACCGGTCGATCGCCGTGGCGCGAAGGATCCGCAGCGGCAGTTTCAGCATCAACGGGGGCATCTACTTCGGCCCCGACGCCCCGTTCGGAGGCTTCAAGCAGTCCGGCATCGGGCGGGAGATGGGTGTGGCCGGGCTGGAGGAGTTCCTCGAGCTCAGGACGTTCGGCGTGCCGGCGAAGTAGCCGGGCACGGCATCGAGGAGGCAAGCCCGTGAGAGTCCAGGCAATCCCCGCCGCCCTGACGGCGGCCCTGCTGCTCGCCGTCGCCGGATGCGGCGGCCACGACGACGCCGCCGAGTCCGACGGCGCCGACGGCACACCCACCAAGGCCGCGCAGCAGGCGGCCACCGGCGACTTCGGCGATCTGAAGGGCGTCTGCGGAGCCGGCACGGCGAAGAGCGCGCCCGCCCAGGGCGTCACCGCCGACGAGATCAAGGTCGGAGTCTTCTCCGACATCGGCTTCACCAAGAAGTCCGAGTTCGTGGACGCCGCGAAGGTGTTCACCTCCTGGTGCAACGCGGCCGGCGGCATCAACGGCCGCAAGCTCGTCGCCACCACCCGCGACTCCAAGCTGATGGAGGTCCGCCAGCGCATGCTGGAGGCCTGCAAGGAGGACTTCGCACTGGTCGGCGGCGGCGCCGCCCTGGACGCCCTCGGCGTCAAGGACCGCCTGGAGTGCACGCTGCCCGACTTCCCGGGCCAGGTCAGCCAGATCCAGAACAACGGATCCGACCTCCAGCTCAACCCGACGGGCGGCGCGTCCTACAACCGCTACGCCGGCTACTACGAGTGGCTCCTGAAGGAGGGCTATCCGGGCTCCGCGGACGCCATCGGCACCATCGGCGGCGACGTCCCGGTCACCAAGGTCATCAACGCCGAGTCGCAGGAAGGCCTCCAGGCCGCGGGCGCGAAGATCATCTACAAGGACCTCTACCCCGCCCAGGGCGTGTCCGACTGGACGCCCTATGCCCAGGCCATCAAGAGCAAGGGCGTCAAGGGCCTCGTCTTCAACGGCGACTTCGTCAGCCTGACCAAACTGGAACAGGTCCTGACCGGCATGGACTACAAGCTCGACTGGATCGACGCCAACAACAACGCCTACGGACCCGCCTTCCTGCAACTCGCGGGCAAGTCCCTCGACTTCCAGAACAACCTGGCCGACCTCAGCGGTGTGTACCCGCTGGAGAAGGCCGCCGACAACCCCGCCACCGAACAGGTCGTCGCACTCTTCAAGCAGTACGCCCCGAAGGCCCAGGTCACCCTGCCCGCCGTCCGCGGCTTCGCGGCCTGGCTGCTGTTCGCCAAGTCCGCCAAGAGCTGCGGCGACGACCTCACCCGCACCTGCGTCTACGAGACGGCCCGCAAGGAGTCCGCGTGGACGGGCGGCGGACTGCTCGCCCCGGTCGACCTGACCACCTCCGACGCCGCGCTGACCTGCTTCAACATCGAGAAGGCCACCTCCAAGGGCTGGGAGCCCGCCGACTTCGGGCCGAACGACGGCGCCTACCGCTGCGACGCCCCCGCCTACAAGTTCAAGGGCGACTACGGCAAGCCGCTGACCCTGGCCGACGTCGGCAAGAGCATGAGCGATGTGAAGTGACGTGAGCTGATGGAACAGTTCCTCACCTTCGGGATCGTCGGTCTGAGCACCGCGGCCATCTACGCGGTGATCGGCAGCGGCCTGGTCCTCACCTACGTCACCACCGGCGTGTTCAACTTCGCGCACGGGGCGGCCGGCATGCTGGCGGCGTTCTGCTACTGGCAGTTCACCGTCGGCTGGGGCTGGCCGGTGCCCCTCGCCCTGGCCCTGGTGCTCCTCGTGCTCGCCCCGGGCTTCGGTCTCGCCGTGGAACGGGTCCTGATGCGGCCCGTGCAACGCCTCGGCGAGGCCGAACGGCTGGTGATGACGGTGGCGCTGCTCAGCGGCGCCATCGCCGCCGCCCGCTGGATCTGGGACCCCAACGTCCCGCGCCCGCTGGGGGTCTTCTTCGCCGACCGGACCCCCTTCCACCTCGGCCCCGCCACCGTCACCTGGCACCAGGCCCTCACCATGACCGTCGCCGTGGCGGTCGCGGCGGGCCTGTGGTTCCTCCTCAACCGCACCCGCACCGGCGCCGAGATGCGCGCCACGGTCGACGACCGCGCCCTGGTGCAGCTGACCGGCGCCGACCCGGTCCGGGCCAGCCGCGTCGCCTGGATCCTCGGCACCCAACTCGCCGCGATCGGCGGCATACTGATCGCCCCGACCGTCGCCCTCGACGCCTCCCAGCTCTCCCTCCTCATCGTCAGCGCCTACACCGCCGCCGTCTTCGGACGGCTCCGCAGCCTCCCCCTGACCTTCGCCGGCGCCATCGTCGTCGGCTGCCTGGAGAGCTACCTCACCGGCTACCTCCCCCAGAACGACTACCTGCCGGGCCTGCGTCTCGCCGCCCCCGCCCTGCTGCTCTTCCTGGCGTTGCTGGTCTTCCGCCATCCCCGGCTGCGAGGGCGGGACCGCCGGCTGGTCCAGGTCCCGGCCCCGACCCTGCGCGGTACGGCGGTCTTCGCGCTGTCGACCGTCGCCTTCGCCGTCGTCCTCGCCACCACCCTGGGCGAGGCGGACCTCGTCACCTACGGCCCGATCTTCTCCCTGGGCATCGTCGCCCTCTCCTACATCCCCCTGGCCGGATACGCCGGACAGATCTCCCTGTGCCAGCTGAGCATGGCCGGCATCGGAGCCGTCGTCTGGGGGCACCTCGGCACACACGGCGGGCTGTGGGCGCTGGCGGCCGCGATCGCGGTGTCGGCGGCGGCCGGGGCGCTCATCGCGGTGCCCGCACTGCGGTTCTCCGGCGTGTATCTCGCCCTGGGCACCGCGGCGTTCGCGGTCGTCCTCGACCGCTGGATCTTCACCCTGCCCTCGTTCGACGTTATCGGCGTACGGATCGCGCTGTTCGACCAGGGCTCGGTGGAGATGGCGGGTCCGAGCCTCTTCGGCCTACGGCTGGACTCCGAGGCCGAGTTGATGGTCCTGGCCGCGGTCTGCCTCGGCCTCGCCTCCCTCGGTGTCGCCCGGCTGCGCCGCAGCGGCTTCGGACGCCGGCTGATCGCGCTCCGGGACAGCGAGGCGGCGTACGCCACGCTCGGCGGCAACCTCCTGACCACCAAGGTGCTGGTGTTCTCCCTGTCCGCGGGCATCGCGGGACTCGGCGGCGCGCTCTACGGCATGCAGCAACGGTCCATCACCGCCGAGCAGTTCAGCCTCGTCGCCGGACTGCCCATCTTCCTGGTCGCCGTGATCGGCGGCCTCGGCGCGGTGGGCAACGGCCTGTTCGCCGGCACGGCCTTCGTCGGCCCGAACCTGCTGATCGGCCTGGCCTCCTGGACCCAGAACATCGTCAGCGTCCTGCCCGCCCTGGCCGGCATGGGCCTCGGCCACAGCCCCCAGGGCATCATCACCAGATTCCGCCGGCAGTGGGAGCCCCTCGGCCGCGACCGCATCGCCCTGCCCGCGCTCCTCGGCGGGCTGACACTCGGCTGGCTGCTGCGGCTCACCGACCTCGTCAACGGCTGGACGTACCTGCTCGGTTCACTCGTCCTCGCCTACGCCCTGCGCGGCTGTGCGGCCGCCCGCCAGGCCCCGAGGACCGAGCCGGACGTCCCGGTCGAATGGTGGGGCGTACGACGTCCCTGGCGCCCTCAGGACGGGGAGGTGCTGGCCCGTGCCACTGCTGGACGTTAGCCAGGTGACCGTCGCCTTCGGCGGCAACCGCGCCCTGGACGGCGTGGGCCTCCAAGCCGAACGCGGCCGGGTCACCGGCCTCATCGGACCCAACGGGGCGGGCAAGAGCACCCTGTTCGACGTCGTGTCCGGGCTGCGCAGGCCCGCCACGGGCAAGGTCGTCCTCGACGGCCGGGACGTCACCCGGCTCGGCCCCGCCCGCCGCTCCCGGCACGGGCTGGCCCGCACCTTCCAACGCCTGGAGCTCTTCGGCCGGCTGAGCGTCCGCGACAACCTCCTCGTCGCCGCGGAACTCGGCCCCGACCGAGGACGGGCGGCGGAGACCGCCGACGGCATCCTCGAACGCCTGGGCCTCACCGGCATCGCCGACGCGAGCGCCGACACCCTGCCCACCGGAGTGGCCCGCCTGGTCGAGGTCGGCCGCGCCCTCGCCGTACGCCCCGGCCTGCTCCTCCTCGACGAACCCGCCGCGGGCCAGGACGGCGAGGAGACCGAGCGGTTCGCGGGTCTGCTGCGCTCGCTCGCCGCCGACGGGACGGCCGTCGTCCTCGTCGAGCACGACATGGGACTGGTGATGAGCGTGTGCGACGAGGTGTACGTGCTCGACCTCGGCAAGGTCATCGCCGTAGGGCCCCCCGAGGTGATCCGCACCGACGAGACCGTGCTGGCGGCCTATCTGGGGGACGCGTGAACACTCTGCTCGAACTGCGCGCCGTACGCGCCGCCCACGAGGGCATCACCGTCCTGCACGGAGTGGACCTGGCCGTCGCCGCCGGCCAGGTCGTGGCGCTGCTCGGCCCCAACGGCGCGGGCAAGACGACCACCTTGCGGGTCGCCGCCGGAATCCACCCCGCGCTCTCCGGTCAACTCCTCCTCGGCGGACGGGACATGACCGGGGCGAACCCGCGCGACCTCGCCCGGGCCGGCATCTGCCTCATCCCCGAGGGCCGCGGGGTGTTCCCCAACCTGTCGGTCCGCGACAACCTCCTGATGATGACCTTCACCGGCCGCGGCCGCGAGGAGATCGAGGAGACCGCGTTCACCCGCTTCCCCGTCCTCGCCAGGCGGGCCGGACAGGCGGCCGGCACCCTCTCCGGCGGCGAGCAGCAGATGCTCGCCCTCGCCCGCGGACTGGCCACCGACCCCGCCGTCCTCCTCCTCGACGAACTGTCCATGGGACTGGCCCCGTTGGTCGTCTCCCGCCTCTACGAACAGGTCGCCGAGATCGCCCGGCAGGGCGTGGCCGTCCTGGTCGTCGAGCAGTTCGCGGCAGCCGTCCTCGGCATCGCCGACCACGCCGCCGTCCTCGTGCGCGGCCGGGTCGGGCGGCAGGGCAGCCCGGACGACGGCCTGCGCGACGAACTGTCCGCCCTCTACCTGGGGAGTTCCGCATGACACCCACCGAGCCACGAACAGACTCCCGTGCGGATCGTTTCGTCCGCGAACTCGCCGAGCTCAGGATCCCCGACCCGGCCGCCACCCGCTCCGCCCTCTGGCTCCGCCTCGGCGGCACCCTGATGGCCGCGGGGCTGCTGCTCGCGCTGTCGGCCTACTTCGTCACCCACAACACCCAGAACCCCCTCGACCAGCGCGACGGCCTCGCCCTCGGCCTCGGCGGCATCGCCGCCACCGTCGTCGGCGCCGCGCTGTTCCTGCGCCACTCGCTCACCGGCTTCCTGCGGTTCTGGATGGCCCGCCAGTCCCACGACCTGGCCGTGCTAGCCGACCGTCTGTGCGAAAGGGACCTGAACCATGACCTCACCGGCACCGACACTGCGCCCCGGTGACCAGCTCGCGGGAACACAGGCCACCACCCGGGTGGTCGTCGTCCGCGCCCCCGCCGGCCGGCGCCCGGAGATCACCTGCGGCGGCACCCCGATGATCCCCGCGACCGGCGCACCGCCCGCACCCGCCACGGACGCCGCCCCCGACACCCTTCTGGGCAAGCGCTACGTCGACGCCGACGGCACCCTCGAACTGCTCTGCACCAGCGCCGGAGCCGGGGAACTCGCCTGCGACGGCGTCCCCATGACCGTCAAGGCCGCCAAGCCCCTGCCCGCCTCCGACTGAAAGGCACGCGCATGCTCAAGGACGACATGATCCTGATCAGCGTCGACGACCACATCATCGAGCCGCCCGACATGTTCGTGAACCACCTCCCGGAGCGGTACCGCAAGGACGCCCCCCAACTCGTGCACCGCGACGACGGCACCGACGTCTGGCAGTTCCGGGGCGTCACCATCACCAACTCCGCGCTGAACGCGGTCGCGGGCCGCCCCAAGGAGGAGTACGGCGTCGAACCGCAGGGCCTCGACGAGATCAGGCCCGGCTGCTACGACGTCCACGAACGCGTCAAGGACATGAACGCGGGCGGTGTCCTCGCCCAGATGAACTTCCCCTCCTTCCCCGGCTTCTCGGCCCGCCTCTTCGCCACCGAGGACACGGACTTCTCGCTCGCGCTGGTCCGGGCGTACAACGACTGGCACATCGACGAGTGGTGCGGCGCCTACCCCGGCCGCTTCATCCCCATGGCGCTGCCCGCCATCTGGGACGCCGAACTGTGCGCGGCCGAGGTCCGCCGGGTCGCCGAGAAGGGCTGCCACTCGCTGACCTTCACGGAGAACCCGGCCGTGCTGGGCTACCCGAGCTTCCACGACGAGTACTGGAACCCGCTGTGGCGCGCCCTGTCCGACACGAACACCGTGATGTCCGTGCACATCGGATCGTCGGGCCGCCTCGCGATCCCCGCCGCCGACTCGCCGCCCGACGTGATGATCACGCTCCAGCCGATGAACATCGTCTCGGCCGCCGCCGACCTGGTGTGGTCCCGCCCGGTCAAGGACTTCCCCGACCTGAAGATCGCCCTGTCGGAGGGCGGCACGGGCTGGATCCCGTACTTCCTGGAGCGCCTGGACCGCACCTACGAGATGCACTCGACGTGGACCCTCCAGGACTTCGGCGGCAAGCTCCCCTCCGAGGTCTTCCGCGAGCACTTCCTGACCTGCTTCATCACCGACAAGCTCGGCGTACGGCTGCGGCACGAGATCGGCATCGACAACATCTGCTGGGAGGGCGACTACCCGCACAGCGACTCCCTGTGGCCGGACGCGCCGGAACAGCTCCACGACGTCCTGGAGTCCTGCGACGTCCCCGACTCCGACGCCTCGAAGATCACCTACGAGAACGCCATGCGCTGGTACTCCTTCGACCCCTTCGCGCACATCCCGCGCGAGCAGGCCACGGTGGGCGCCCTGCGCAAGGCGGCCGAGGGCCACGACGTCAGTGTCCGCTCGCGCAGCCATCAACTGGTCGAGCCCGCGGAGAAGCTGGCCTCGTTCCGGTCCAAGGCCCGCGCGGCGGCCGCGGCGGCCGCCCAGTGACGGGACTCTTCGACCTCACGGGCCGCTCGGCGCTGGTGACGGGAGCGGCGGGCGGCATCGGAGCGGCGGTCGCCCACGCCCTCGCCGAGGCGGGCGCCGCCGTCCTCGTCACGGACGTGGACGGTGCCGCCGCCGCGGCCGTCGCCGGGAAGATCACGGCCGCGGGCGGTACGGCGGACAGCGCGGCGCTGGACGTACGGGACCGGACGGCGGCCGACGCGGCGGTGTTCCGGGCCGCCGCGCCGACCGACGGCACGCTGCACATCCTGGTGAACAACGCCGGCGTCACCGCGCCGGCCATGTTCGCGGATCTGGACGAGGAGAGCTTCCGCCGCCTCCTCGACATCCATGTCCTCGGCACCTTCACCTGCTCCCAGGCCGCGCTACCCCTCCTGCCCGTCGACGGCACCGGACGCATCATCAACGTCACCTCGTCGGCCGGTCTGACCGGCACCCTCGGGCAGGTCAACTACTCCGCCGCCAAGGCCGCCGTCATCGGCATGACCAAGTCCCTGGCGCGGGAACTGGCCCGCAAGCAGATCAAGGTCAACGCCCTGGCACCGCTGGCCGCGACCCCCATGACCGAGACCATCCGCACCCACGAGAAGTTCGCCCCGACCATGCTCGCCCGTATCCCGCTGGGCCGCTGGGCCGAGCCCGAGGAGGTCGCCGGAGCCTTCGTGTTCCTCGCCTCGGACGCGGCCTCCTTCGTCACCGGGCAGGTACTGCCGGTGGACGGGGGCCTGGTGATCTGATGCCGGACTCGCCAAGGAAGGGGCCGCTGGAGGGCGTCACCGTCGTCGCCCTCGAACAGGCCGTCTCCGCCCCCTTGTGCACCCGGGCCCTGTGCGACCTGGGGGCCCGTGTCATCAAGGTGGAGAACCCCGACGGCGGCGACTTCGCCCGCCACTACGACGACGTCGTGGGCGGCATGGCCGCACACTTCGTCTGGGCCAACCGGGGCAAGGAGTCGGTGACACTCGACCTCAAGTCCGAGACGGGCATGGCGGTCCTGCACCGGCTGCTGGACCGCGCCGACGTCCTGGTCTCCAACCTCGCGCCGGGCGCCACGGCCAAGCTCGGCCTCGCCCCCGAGGACCTGGCCACCCGCCACCCCGACCTGATCGCCGTCGAGATCGACGGATACGGCCAGGGCGGCCCGCTCTCCCACAAACGCGCCTACGACCTCCTCGTCCAGGCCGAGGCGGGCGCCTGCGCCATCACCGGCCGGCCCGGAGCCCCGGCGAAACCGGGACCGCCGGTGGCGGACGCGACGACAGGGCTGTACGCGGCACTGTCGATCGTGGCGCTGCTGTACGCGGGGGAGCGGCGTCCGGTCACGGTGAGCCTGTTCGACGCCATGACCGAGATGATGGGCTACGCCCTCACCCACGCCCGGCACTCCGGTGTGGAACAGGAACCCCGCGGCATGGGCTCCCCGGCCGTGGCACCGTACGGCGCCTACCCCACGGCCGACGCCCGGACGGTCGTCCTCGGCACCACCAACGACCGCGAATGGCAGCGCCTGGCAAGGGAGTTGCTGGACCGCCCCGACCTGGCGGACGACGAACGCCTCAGGACCAACCCGGGCCGGGTGGCGCACCGGGAGCTGCTCGACACGGAGATCGGTGCCTGGTGCGCCCGGCACGACCTGGCGCACATCCAGCGGTGCGCGGACCAGGCGGGCATCGGCAACGCCCGCTACAACACACCCCGCGACGTCATCGCCCACCCCCAGCTGGCGGCTCGCGACCGCTGGCGCAGTATCGACACCCCGGGCGGCCCGATCCCGTCGCTGCTGCCGCCGCCCGTCATCGCCGGGTACGAGCCGCCGATGGGGGCCGTACCGGGGCTGGGCGAGCACACGGCGAGGGTGCTGGCCGAACTGGGCTTCACCGACACGGAGATCGACGGGGAGACCGACGCGGAGAACGACGGGGAGACCGACGCGGAGAACGACGGGGAGACCGGCGAGTGACCGTACTGCTGTCGAGCGACACCGGGGGCGTACGGACCCTCACCCTGAACCGGCCGCACCGCAAGAACGCGATCGACCCCGAGCTGTGGAGCGCCCTGCGGGACGCCCTCACCGAAGCGACCGGCGACGGGGTGCGGGCCCTCGTCCTCACCGGCGCCGGGGGAGCCTTCTGCTCCGGCGCCGACCTCAGGACCGTGGACACCAGGCACCCCCTCGACAAACTCCGTGCCCTGAACGAAGTCGCCCTCCTGCTGCACGAGTTGCCGATCCCGACGATCGCCAAGGTCGACGGCGTCGCCGTCGGCGCGGGCTGGAACCTCGCCCTCGGCTGCGACCTGGTCGTGGCCACCCCGCAGGCCCGCTTCGCACAGATCTTCACCCGCCGAGGCCTCTCCCCGGACTGCGGCGGCACCTGGCTGCTGCCGAAGCTCGTGGGACTGCAACAGGCGAAACGGCTCGCGCTGCTGGCCGACATGATCGACGCCGAGGAGGCGCGGTCGCTGAACCTCGTCACCTGGGTGGTGCCGGGCGAGCGGATCGACGACTACGTCAGCGACCTCGCCGAACGGCTGGCCGCCGGCCCGCCCGTGGCCCTCGCCCAGACCAAGGCGCTGCTCAACGAGGGGACCGACCGCACCCTGCGCGAGGCGCTCGCCGGGGAGGCCCGCGCGCAGGCGGTCAACTTCGCCACGACCGATGTACCGGAGGCGTACGCGGCGTTCACGGAGAAACGCGAACCGCACTTCACCGGCCGCTGGTACCGACCATCGAAGGACCCTTCATGCGCGAAGCAGTGATCGTCGAGGCCGTCCGCACACCCGTCGGCAAACGCCACGGCGGCCTGTCCGGCATGCACGCGGCCGACCTCTCCGCCGTGGTCCTGGAAGCGCTCGCCGAGCGCACCGGCATCGATCCGGCGGTCGTGGACGACGTCGTCTGGGGCTGTGTCTCCCAGGTCGGCGACCAGTCGAGCAACATCGGCCGCTACGCCGTCCTCGCGGCCGGCTGGCCCGAGTCGATCCCCGGTACGACGGTCAACCGGGCGTGCGGTTCGAGCCAGCAGGCCCTCGACTTCGCCGCGCAGGCGGTGATGTCCGGCCAGCAGGACGTGGTGGTCGCGGGCGGCGTCGAGGTGATGAGCCGGGTGCCGCTCGGCTCGGCGCGGGCGACGGGGATGCCGTACGGGCCCAAGGTGCTCGCCCGCTACCGGGACTTCTCCTTCAACCAGGGGATCTCCGCCGAGAAGATCGCGGAGAAATGGGGTCTGTCGCGGACGCGGCTCGACGAGTACGCGGTGCTGTCCCACGAGCGGGCGGCGGCCGCGCAGGACAGCGGGGCCTTCGAGGGACAGATCGTGTCCGTGGCGTCGACCGGTGCGGACGAGGGGGTACGACGGGACAGTACCGTCGACCGGCTGGCCGCGCTGAAGCCCGCCTTCGCCGACGACGGCGTGATCCACGCCGGGAACTCCTCCCAGATCTCCGACGGGGCGGCGGCGCTGCTGGTGACGACTCCGGAGAAGGCGCGGGAGCTGGGCCTGACCCCCCTGGTGCGCTACCGCGCGGGAGTGGTCGTGGGCGCCGACCCGGTGCTGATGCTCACCGGTCCGATCCCCGCGACGGAGAAGGTGCTCCGCAAGGCGGGCGTGGGCCTGGCCGACATCGGTGTCTTCGAGGTGAACGAGGCCTTCGCGCCGATCCCGCTCGCCTGGCTGACCGAGACGGGCGCCGACCCGGCCCTGCTGAACCCGCTCGGGGGCGCCATCGCGCTGGGGCATCCGCTCGGCGCGTCCGGCGCGGTCCTCGCCACCCGCATGATCCACCACATGCGCGCCCACGGTCTCCGCTACGGACTGCAGACCATGTGCGAGGGCGGCGGCACGGCCAACGCCACGGTTCTCGAACTCCTGGGGGTGTGATGCGACGCGACGTCTTCGACGGCGACCACGAGGACTTCCGCAAGCTGGTAAGGGAGTTCGTGGCCAAGGAGGTCGTGCCGCGGTACGCCACCTGGGAGAAGGACGGCCGGCTGCCACGCACGCTCTTCGAACAGCTCGGCTCCCTGGGCGTGTTGGGCATGGCGATCCCGCGGGAGTACGGGGGAGCGGGGCTCGACGACTACCGCTACAACGTCGTGCTCCAGGAGGAGGCCGCCCGCGCCCTGGTCACCCTGGGCACCGTCCGCACCCAACTCGACGTGATCCTGCCCTACTTCCTGGCCTACGCCGATGACGCACAGCGCGCCCGCTGGTTCCCCGGTCTGGCGGCGGGCAGTCTGCTGACGGCCATCGCCATGACCGAACCGGGAACGGGCTCGGACCTGGCGGGCATCCGTGCGACGGCGGTACGCGACGGGGAGACGTACGTCCTCAACGGGTCGAAGACCTTCATCACCGGCGGCTTGCTCGCCGACCTGGTCATCGTGGTCGCCCGTACCTCCACCGACCCCGAGAACCGCCGGGCGGGTCTGACCCTGCTGGTCGTGGAGGACGGCATGCCCGGCTTCACCCGCGGCCGGGTCCTGGACAAGATGGGCATCAAGGTCCAGGACACCGTCGAGCTGTCCTTCACCGACGTACGCGTCCCGGTGGCCAACCGACTGGGGGAGGAGGGCGCGGCCTTCGGCTACCTCGGCCACAACCTCCCGCAGGAACGGATGACGGTCGCGGTCGGCTCGGTCGCCCAGGCCCGGGCGGCGCTGGACACGACGGTCGACTACGTCCGGGAGCGACAGGTCTTCGGCAGGCCGGTCGCGTCCTTCCAGAACACCAAGTTCGAACTCGCCGCCGTCTCCGCCGAGATCGAGGCCGCCCAGGCCATGCTGGACCGCGCGGTCCTCGAACTCGTCGTCGGCGAACTCTCCGGCGCGGACGCGGCCAGGGTCAAACTCCTCTGCACGGAGACACAGGCCCGAGCGGTCGACCGCTGCCTCCAACTCTTCGGCGGCTACGGCTACATGGCGGAGTACCCGATCTCCCGCCTCTACGCCGACGCCCGCATCACCCGCATCTACGCCGGCACCAGCGAGGTGATGAAGGTGATCATCGCGAAGTCGCTGGGGCTGTGAGGACCGTCAGCGGTTGAGCCAACTGTCATAGGAGGCACGGTCGATGAGATCGGCCAGGCCGAGCGCGGCGGGGGCGACGACGAGCACGGCGACCCCGAACCGTACACAGCCGGGGGCGAACACGCTGACCGCGTCGGCCTGGGTCCTGACCGTCGACCAGTCCCGCCAGCGGCACCCGCCCCGTACAGCGCGCCCCGTCCCTGCCCACGATCATGGACGCACCTTAACGGTCATGCCCCGTAGCGTGTCGTCTCCGCCAGGTCGGCCGCGCTCTTCATCAGGTCGAGCACCATCGGTCCGAAAGCCTGCAACTTCTCGTTGTCGCCGGCCCGTTGGAACCCCTGCTCAAGGACGACACCCAGCTTCCACTGGGCGAGGACGTCGTAGTAGTCCATGTCGTCGACCTGGCGGCCCAAGACGTCGGAGTAGTGGTGGATCAGCGCGTCACGGGAGGGCATGCCCGTGAGGTCGACGTAGGACGCTGTCGCCGCCTCGGGGGCGTTGGTGTCGTCGGGCCAGCCGCGGAGCATCCAGGCGAGGTCGAGTTTGGGGTCTCCCACCGTGCCCATCTCCCAGTCGACGATGGCGGCGAGGCGGGCGGGGGCGCCGTGGCGGTACATGACGTTGGCGAACTGGTAGTCGCCGTGCATGAGGCCGGGGACGTAGTCGAGCGGCTTGTGGACGCGCAGCCAGGCCGCCGCGGTCTCGAAGCCGGGCAGTTCGCGGGTCCTCACCCGTTCCAGATAGCGGCTCCAGCGGTCGACCTGGCGTTCGTGGAAGCCCTCCGGGCGCCCGAGGTCGTGCAGCCCCTTGGCCTTCCAGTCCACGCGGCCGAGCAGGGCGACCCCTTCGGCCAGCTGGTACGCGAGCCCCGCACGGGCGGCGAGGTCCGTGTCGAAGGGGGCCGTCCAGCCCCGGCCCACGTTCATCGGCGACCAGCCGTCGACGAACTCCATGAGATAGAAGGTGCGGCCCAGGACGGACGGGTCCGCGCAGACCGCGATCGCGCCGGTGTGCGGGACGTCCGTGCCGTTCAGCGCCTCGATGATCCGCCACTCCCGGAAGATGCCCTCGTCACGGGCGGCGGGCGCGGTGGCCGGGGGGATCCGCAGCGCGCAGTGCAACTCGCCGCGGCGGATCTCGTAGATCTCGTTCTGGGCGCCGCCCGAGACATAGGCGTGCTCGATCGGCTCGCCCTTGCCCGGCAGCCCGGACTCGTCCAGCCAGCCCGCCAGGCGCTCGACGTCGATCATCAGGCCTCCAGGAAGTCGGCGTACTTGGCGCGTGCCGCCTCGACGCGCTTCGGTAGATAGGCGCTGGGCCACAGGTCGTCGCTCGGTTTGTGGTCGCGCAGCACCTGCCGGGCCACCGTCACCTTGTGCACCTCGGTGGGCCCGTCGGCGATACCGAGGACGCTCGCGCCCAGCAGCATCCGGAACAGGGGCATGTCGCCGCTCACGCCGAGGGCACCGTGGACCTGGATGGCGCGGTGCGCGACGTCGTGCAGGACGCCCGGCAGCAGCACCTTGACCATCGCGATGTCCTTGCGGACCTTGCGGTAGTCGTTGTACTTGTCGATCTTCCACGCGGTGTGCAGCACGGCGAGACGGAACTGCTGGAGCTGTGCCCACGAGTCGGCTATGTGCCCCTGCACGAACTGCTTGTCCGCCAGCACACTGCCCTGCGTGTGCCGGCTCAGCGCCCGCTCGCACATCATGTCGAAGGCCTTGCCCGCCAGCCCGATCGTGCGCATCGCGTGGTGGATCCGCCCGCCGCCGAGCCGCGTCTGGGCGATCACGAAGGCCTGGCCCTCGCCCCCGAGCAGCGCGTCCGCCGGGACCCGTACCCCCTCGTAGCGCACGAGCGCGTGCGAGCCCCGTTCCTCGGGCTCACCGGCGAGAGCGACGTTCCGCTCGATGACGATCCCCGGGGTGCCGGCCGGGACCAGGAACATCGACATGCTCTTGTACGGGTCGCCCTCGGGATCCGTCACGGCCATGACGATGAAGAACTCGGCCGTCTTCGCGTTGGACGAGAAGTACTTCCACCCGTCGATGATCCACTCGTCACCCTCGCGCACCGCCCGTGTCGTGAACTCCTTCGGGTCGGCGCCCGCCTGCGGTTCGGTCATCGAGTAGCAGGAGAAGATCTCGCCCTCCAGCAGCGGCCGCAGATACCGCTCCTTCTGCGCCTCGGTGCCGTAGTGGGCGAGGATCTCGGCGTTCCCCGTGTCCGGGGCCTGGCAGCCGAAGACGATCGGGGCCCAGGAGGCGCGGCCCAGGATCTCGTTGAGCAGGCACAGCTTGACCTGTCCGTGTCCCTCGCCGCCCAGCTCGGGGCCGAGGTGGGTCGCCCACAGTCCGTGGGCGCGCACCTCCTTCTTCAGCGGGTCCAGGACCCGGCGGAGGTTCTCGTCGGGCGGGGTGAACTGGAGGCCGTCCCACAGGAGATCGAGGGGCTCGACCTCCTCCCGCACGAAGCGGTCCGCCCAGTCGAGCTGTGCCTGAAATTCGGGTTCGGTTTCGAAGTCCCACGACATTGTGTCTCCCTCCGGCGGCTGTCAGAATAGCGTTCTCATGAACGAGAACACAATTCCCCTGTCACGGAACAGCGTTGCCGACCGCATCGCGCAGCGTGCGCTGGCGAGTCGGGGAGCCCACTACGCGACCGAGGTGCGCGCGCTCCTCGACGCGGCACTGGAGGTGATGCGCCATCGCGGCACGGCCTCCCGGCCGCGGGTCGCGGACATCGTGGCGGCGGCCGGACTGTCGAACGAGGCGTTCTACCGGCACTTCCGCTCGAAGGACGCCCTGGTCGCCGCGCTCATGGAGGACGGCGCCGAGCGGCTGTGCGGCTACATCGCCCACCAGATGGCCAAGGAGTCCACCCCTCGGGACAAGGTCCGCCGCTGGGCCGAGGGCGTCCTCTCGCAGGCCATGGACGAGGACACCGCGGCGACGACGCTCGCCGTGATGTGGAACGCGGGCACGGTGGCCGAGGGCTTCCTCGCCGGGCCCCCGACCGCCGCCGGCCTCCTGGCGACGCTGCTGCGCGAGCCGTACGCCGAACTCGGCAGCGCCGACCCGGACCTGGACGCGTCCCTGGCCGCCCACGCGACCGTGGGCCGGCTCGCGGACCACCTGTGGCGACGGGAGCGGCCCACGGCGGCCGACGTCGACCACATCACACGGTTTCTGCTCCGTACCGTCGATCAGGAGGTGGGCCCGTGAAGGCCGCCGATCAGTTCCACATCGGGTTGGTCGTCGACGACCTCGCCGCGGCGGCGGCCGAGCTGTCGGCCGTGTTCGGCTACGAGTGGTGCGCCGAGACGGGCGCCGAGGTGAAAGTGACCCTGCCGGCCGGGGACACCGTGCTCGACCTCAGGAACGTGTACTCGACGACCACACCCCGTCTGGAGCTCGTGCGCAGCATCCCGGGCACGCTGTGGGAGCCGGGCTCGGGCGTCCACCACCTGGGCTACTGGTCCGACGACGTGGCCGCCGACTCCGCCGAGCTCACCCGGTACGGCTACCGGACCGAGGCCGTCGGGAGACGGCCCGACGGCATGCCGTACTGGGCCTTCCACCGCAGCGGCACCGGACCGCTCGTCGAGCTCGTGAGCCGTGAACTCCAGCCGGTGCTGGAGCGGTTCTGGGCGAGCGAAGGGGTGGCGTCATGACGACCGTGGGGATCGTGACCGGGGCGGGCCGCGGCATGGGCCTGGAGTGCGCGCGCCGGCTCACCGGCGCGGTGGACCGGCTGCTGCTCGTCGACCTGGACGAGAAGACGGTCACCGAGGCGGCCTACGCGCTGTCCGGACAGGGCGCGGCGGTCGAGCCGTTCGCCCTGGACGTCACCGACCGCGAGGGACTCGCGCGTCTCGCGGACCGCGCCGCGGAACTCGGCACGCTCCGCGCCGTCGCCCACGCCGCCGGCATCTCGCCGACCATGGCCGACTGGCGCCGCATCCTCACCGTGGACCTCGTCGGCACGGCCCTGCTGGCCGAGGCGCTGCGCCCGCTCGCCACCACCGGGACGGCGACCGTGTGCTTCGCCTCCATGGCCGCGCACATCGGCATCCCCGAGCCGAACCCGGTGGCGGACGCGGCGCTCGCGGACCCGCTGGACGACCTGTTGCCCGACCGCCTCCATGACGCGCTGGGCCCGGCCGTCGAGGACCCGGGCGTCGCCTACTCCTGGGCCAAACGCGGCGTGCACCTCCTCGTCCGGCGCGAGGCGGTGCGCGTCGGTCCCGTCGGCGCACGCGTCTGCTCGGTGTCACCCGGCATCGTCACCACCCCGCAAGGACTCCAGGAGGCGGCGCACCACCCCTCGATGAAGGCGCTCGTGGACGGATCGGCCCTCGGCCGCGAGGGGCGACCCGAGGAACTCGCCTCTGTCGTCGCCTTCCTGCTCTCCGCCGACGCGTCGTTCCTGACCGGCGTGGACGTGCTCGTGGACGGCGGGGTGTGCGCGGCCCTGGCTACGCGCCGGGCATGACGAAGCCGGTCACGATCACGGCGTGGGACTCGGCCGCCGCCTGCCGCAGCGGCTTCGCCTTCTCGTAGGCCGGCGACTCGTACCAGGCGCGGGCCGCCTCCACCGACTCGAATTCGAGTACGACGGTCTGGTCGCCGTGCCACTCACCCTCCAGGACCTGGGGCGAGGGGTCGGCGGCCAGCACGGCGGCCCCGCTCTCGGCCAGCGAGGCCCCGGCGGCGCGGCCGTACGCGGCCATGCCGGCCGGGTCCTTGATGGCCTCGGTCACGATGACGTACGCCTTCGGCATGGCTCTCCTCGAAGCTCGAAGTCAGCTGTGCGAAGTCAGCTGCTCGAAGTCAGCTGACGGTGATGGCGCGCTCGGGACACATCCCGGCGGCGGAGCGCACGACGTCCTCGAACTCGACGGGGACGTCCGGGGTCTCGACCACGGCGTAGCCGTCGTCGCCGATGTCGAACACCTCGGGGCAGAGCGAGCAGCACACACCGTGCCCCCGGCAGCGGTCGTCGTCCACGGTGACCTTCATCAGGCCTCGCTCCACTCCAGGCCGAGGTGGGTGAGCCCGCGCAGGATGAAGGTCGGGACGTACTGGTAACGGCGGGCGTCGGCCGGGCCGTGCGCACGCTCCGAGACACGGATGTCGGAGGTGCGGTCCAGGAGCCGTTCGATGGTCACCCGGGCCTCGGCGCGGGCCAGCGGGGCGCCGGGGCAGGCGTGGACGCCGCGGCCGAACGCCATGTGCCGCCGCACGTTCGCCCGGGCGACGTCGAACGCGGCCGGGTTCTCGAACTGGCGCGGATCGCGGTTCGCGGCGCCGTTCAGCACCATCACCGTGGTGCCCGCCGGGATGTCGACCCCGCCGACCGTCGTCGGCACCTTCGACAGCCGGAAGTCGCCCTTGACCGGGCTCTCGATGCGCAGCGTCTCCTCGACGAAGTTCGGGATGCGGTCGCGTTCGGCACGCAACAGCCTTTGCAGCTCGGGCTGTTCGGCGATCAGCCGCAGCGCCGCGCTGAGCAGGCGGACGGTGGTCTCCTGGCCCGCCGCGAAGAGGTTGGCGGCGACCCGGACCACATCGGCGACCTCGGGTGTCGAGCCGTCCGGGAAGGTCGCGGTGGCCAGCCCCGTCAGCACGTCCGCGCGGGGTTCGCGGCGGCGCTCCTCCACATAGGTGGTGAAGCGGCCGTACAGGTATTCCAGCGGGGAGTGGTGCAGTGTGTCGTCGCCGGTGCTGCCGATCCCGGCCTCGTCCTGCGGCTGCCGCCGGAGCTTCGCCATGAACTCCTGGCGGTCGTCCTCGGGCACGCCGAGCAGGTCGGCGATGACGAGCAGGGTGAAGGGTCCGGCGAAACCGCCGATGAACTCCCCTTCGCCCGGGGCGAGATACGTGTCCAGGAGACCGTCGGCGAGATGCCACATGGACGCCTCGTTCTCCTTGAGGCGCTTCGGTGTGATCAGCCGCATCAGCAGTGCGCGGTGGTCCGTGTGCGTGGGCGGATCGAGGGTGGGCAGCTGGTCGCTCATCGGGAGCTCGTCGCGGTGCCGCTCGATGAGCCCGCTGATGTCGTCGCCCGCCAGCGGCACCGGGAAGCCCGGGAAGGGGCCGCTGACGGAGACGCAGGCGGAGAAGGCGTCGGTGTCGTTGTAGACCTGCAACGCCTCTTCGTAGCCGGTCACCATCACCACGTCGTGATGGCTCTCGCGCCGCACGGGACACTGCCCGCGCAGCGCCTCGAAGTAGGGGTAGGGGTCCGCGACGAGCGCCTCGTCCCGGAAGAAGTCGATCGCCTCGAAGTCGTCCACGTCTGCTCGGCTCTCTGTCGGTCAGGGCCCTGACGTCGAGGGACGGTAGCACAATTCTCCATTTGCTGGAATCGTGGATGTGCGTTTACGAGAGCGACATTCTCATTCAAGTGGGGAGACCGATGGAAGAGTCCGAGGCGCTGAGCGCCGCCCGCGGTATGCGCCGGTCCGTGCTCGGCGACACCTACGTCGACGGCGCCACCGCCGACCCCGACCCCGTGGCCGTCGAGTTCCAGGACTACCTCACCGCGACGGCGTGGGGCGTCTGGACGCGTGGCGGTCTGACCCCGCGTGACCGCAGCCTCCTCGTCCTGGCGATGACCGCCGCGCTCGGCCGCATGGAGGAGTTCCGCGTCCACACCGAGAGCGCGCCCCGCGCCGGCGTGACCGACGCCGAGGTCGACGAATTGCTGTTCCAGATCGCCGCCTACGCCGGTGTACCGGCGGGGAGTTCCGCCCGCCGGATCGTCACGGCCGTACGGAGGGAGCGGTGACCGTCGGCTTCGTGGGCCTCGGCAACATGGGCGGAGTCCTGGCCGCGAACCTCGTCGCCACCGGTCATGACGTGGTGGCCCACGACGCCCTCGGCCCCCAGTGTGCGCCCGAGGGGTCCACCTACGCCCCTGACGTGGCCGAAGTCGCCCGCGCCGCCGACGTGTTGGTGCTCAGCCTCCCCGACGGCACCGCCTCCGAACAGGTCGCCCGCGCGCTCCTCGCCACCGACGGCCGGCGCGTCCGCCACGTCGTGGACACCTCGACCGTCGGAGTGACCGCGGCCCGGACCGTGGCCGCACTGCTCGCCGCCGAGAAGGTCGGCTATGTCGACGCCCCGGTGTCGGGCGGCGTCGCCGGCGCACGGGCCCGCACCCTCACCGTGATGTACGCGGGCTCCGACGACGACTGTGCCGAGGTCGAGGACGTGCTGGCCGGCCTCAGCGACCGCCGCCACCGGGTCGGCGCGCGCCCCGGCATGGCCCAGGCGCTCAAGCTCGCCAACAACTTCCTGTCCGCGACGACCCTCGCCGCCACCGGCGAGGCCATCGCCTTCGGACTGGCGGCGGGCCTCGACATGGCCACCATGCTCGACGTGCTGAACGGATCGAGCGGCCGCAGCGCCGCCACCGAGGACAAGTTCCCCCGCCATGTCCTCACCGGCCGCTATGCCGCCGGCTTCACCAACTCCCTGATGAACAAGGACGTACAGCTCTATCTGCGCGAGGCGGAGGAGGGCGCGGGCTCGATCGGGGACGCCGTCGGGGCGCTGTGGGAGCGGTTCGCGCAGGTCGAGCCGGGTGCCGACTTCACCCGGATCTATCCGTACGTGGCGGGTTCTTGACGCTCCGACGCGGGCGAGAATAGCATTCTCATGCGGAGAGACTGAGATTATCGTTCCTCCGTACAAGCGACTGGAGGACCAGACCCCATGGCGCACTTCAAGAAGCCCGAAGCGGGCAGCTGGACCGAGCACCTCAAGATCGGCACGGAGCCGGTCAGTTACGAGGACTCGATCTCGCCCGAGCACTACGAACGCGAACGGGACGCGATCTTCCGGAAGACCTGGCTGAACGTCGGCCGTGTCGAGCAACTCCCCAAGCGGGGCAGCTTCTTCACCAAGGAGCTGGACGCGGCCCGCACCTCGGTCATCGTCGCGCGCGGCACGGACGACGAGGTGCGCGCCTTCCACAACGTGTGCCGGCACCGCGGCAACAAACTCGTGTGGAACGACTTCCCGCGCGAGGAGACCAGCGGGGTCTGCCGCCAGTTCACCTGCAAGTACCACGCCTGGCGCTACGACCTGGAGGGCAAGCTCGCCTTCGTCCAGCAGGAGCAGGAGTTCTTCGACCTCGACAAGTCGCAGTACGGGCTGAAGCAGGTGCAGACGGAGGTGTGGGAGGGGTTCGTCTTCGTGAACCTCGACCCCGACAACGCCACCCCGCTACGGGAGTACCTGGGCGAGTTCGCGCACGGCATCGAGGGCTATCCGTTCCACAAGATGACGCAGGCCCACAAGTACCGGGCGGAGATCGGCGCCAACTGGAAGCTCTTCATCGACGCGTTCGCCGAGTTCTACCACGCGCCGATCCTGCACGCCGGGCAGTACACCTCCGACGAGGCCCGCAAGATCCAGAAGTACGGCTACGAGGCGCTGCACTACGACATCGACGGCCCGCACAGCATGGTCTCCTCCTGGGGCGGCATCGCCCCGCCGCACGACCGCGCGATGGTCAAGCCCATCGAAGGCGCCCTGCGCAGCGGTCTGTTCGGCCCGTGGGAGGCACCGGACATCGGTATGGAGACGGCCGACCTGCCGCCGGCCATCAACCCGACCCGCGACAAGCGCTGGGGCATGGATTCCTTCGTCTTCTTCCCCAACTTCATGCTGCTGGTCTGGCGGCCCAACTGGGTGCTCACGTACCACTACTGGCCGACCGCCTACAACAGCCACATCTTCGAGGCGACCTGCTACTTCGTCCCCCCGGAGAACGCCTTCCAGCGCCTCCAGCAGGAGCTGGCCGTCGTGTCCTTCAAGGAGTACGGCCTTCAGGACGGCAACACCCTGGAGGCGACGCAGACGATGCTCGAGTCGCGTGCGGTGGGGGAGTTCCCGCTCAACGACCAGGAAGTCCTGCTCCGGCATCTGCACCAGACCGCCCGCCAGTACGTCAGCGACCACGAGCAGCGCACCGCGTCCTGAGGAGCCGACCATGACCACTGCTGTCTTCCCGCCCGAGTTCGCCGCCCTGGAGCCGTTCGCCGACTGGGCGGTGCCGACCGAGAAGGCCCGCTACGCCAAGCGGATCGCCTCCACCATGGATGAGCTCGACACCTTCTACGGCACGGCGTTCCCTCTGCTGAAGGACGGCACGGAGTACCTCCAGAACGTCTCGATGGAGGACATCTCCGAGCCGGACAAGCATCTGCTGTGGCTGTTCTGCGCACTGGTGACCGTCGCCTTCTCGGTGGAGGCCTGGCGTCAGCCCAAGGTCCCCGACACCGGGCCCGCGAGCATCGACGCCGTGGTCGAGCCGGCCGTCTGATGCCCCGTCCCCGAACCCCGCAGCCACCCGTCCGGCTCCGCGGCGCCCGCATGCTCGACGTCGACAAGGGCGAACTCGTCGAGCCGGGCGACCTGTTGATCGAGGGCGACCGCATCACCGCGATCGCCCCGACGACGGTCCCCGAGGACACTGTGGAGATCGACCTCGGCGATCTGACGCTCCTGCCGGGCCTGATGGACATGGAGGTCAACCTGCTGCTCGGCGGCCCCGACCACCGCAGCCCGCTGAACCCGGTCCAGGACGACCCGGCCGTACGCACCCTGCGTGCCGTGGCCAACGCCCGCCGGACGCTCCGCTCGGGCTTCACGACCGTACGCAACCTCGGCCTGTTCGTGCAGACGGGTGGGCTGCTGCTGGACGTGGCCCTCAAGAAGGCGATCGACCTCGGCTGGATCGAGGGCCCGCGGGTGGTCCCGGCGGGCCACGCCATCACCCCGACCGGCGGTCACCTGGACCCCACGATGTTCCAGGCGTTCGCCCCGCACATCATGCCCCTCACCGTGGAGGAGGGCATCGCCAACGGCGTCGACGAGGTGCGCAAGGCGGTCCGCTACCAGATCAAGCACGGCGCCCGCGTCATCAAGGTCTGCGCGTCCAACGGCGTCATGTCCCACACGGGCCCGGCCGGCGCCCAGCAGTACTCCGACGAGGAACTGCGGGCGATAGCCGACGAGGCCCACCGGGCCGGCCTCAAGGTGGCGGCCCACTGCATGGGCGACCGGGCGATCAGGGCCGCGCTGGACGCGGGCATCGACTGCATCGAGCACGGCTTCCTGGCGAGCGACGAGGTCCTGGACCTGATGGTGGAGAGGGGCACGTTCCTGGTGGCGACGACGTACATCGCCGACGGCATGGATGTGTCGAAAGCGGCCCCCGAGTTGCAGGCGAAGGCAGCCGACGTCTTCCCCCGAGCCAAGGCGACGATCAGCAGGGCCATCGAGCGAGGCGTACGGATCGCCTGCGGCACGGACGCCCCGGCGGTGCCGCACGGTAGGGGGGCGAAGGAACTGCTGGCGTTGGTGGACCGCGGGATGACCCCGCTGGCAGCCATCCGCGCGGCCACGACGACAGCCGCAGACCTCATAGACGCGGATGACCGTGGCCGCTTGGAGCCGGGCCTGCTGGCGGACGTGATCGCGGTTCCGGGCGACCCGCTGAGGGACATCGGGGTGACCGAGGACGTCCGGTTCGTCATGAAAGGCGGGCATGTGTATGTGTCTTAGGGGCGCGGGGCTGTGTCGATATGCGGCTACCGCCGCGTGAGCGCGACCAGCCACAACGAACCCGCAGCCGCCGTCGCGCAGAAGCCCCCACTCACACCTTGCGAGTGATCCCCCCGTCCACCCGCACCATCGCACCGGTCGTAAAACTCGACGCCCCGCTGGCGAAATGCAACGCCAGCGGGGCGACGTCATCCGGCACCCCCAACCGCCCCAACGGCACGAACGACGCGTCGAACCCCTCCGCCTCCCACTCCTTGTGCGCCCCCGTCCGCACCGGCCCCGGCAGAATCGCGTTCACCCGCACCTTGGGCGCGTACGCCTCCGCCAGCCCGACGGTGAGCGCGTTGAGGCCCGCCTTGGCGCAGGCGTACGGCAGTTCGTGGACGCTCGCCAGCAACGACCCCGCCGTACCGATGTTGATGATCGACCCGCCCCCGTGGTCCGCCATGTACGTGGCGGCCAGTACCGCGAGCCGGAACGGACCCTTCAGATTCACGGCGAGGGTCTTGTCGTAGAGCTCCTCGCTGACGCTGTCGAGGCTCTCGTACGGCGGCGACATGCCCGCGTTGTTGACCAGCACGTCGAGCCGGCCGAACTCGGCGAGGGTCTGTGCGACCAGGCCCTCGCAGTCGGCCCATCTGCCCACATGGCAGGCGATGCCCACCGCCCGCCGCCCGGTGGACGCCCGTACCTCCTCGGCCACCGCCCGGCACGCCTCGATCTTGCGGGAGGCGACGACGACGTCGGCGCCGGCCTCCGCGAGGGTTCCCACGATGGCCCGGCCGATGCCGCGCGACCCGCCGGTGACCACGGCCACCTTGCCGGTGAGGTCATGGAGTTCCGTGAAGGAGGTCATGGGCGATCAGCCCTTCCGTATCGTCGTCAGCAGCTGGCGCCGCAGGAGCTTTCCGGTGGGGGTGTACGGGAGTTCGTCGCGGAAGACGACCACGTCCGGTGTCTTGGAACCCCGCAGCCGGCCGCGCACCCAGGCGCGCAGCGCGTCCGCGTCGACACTCGCCCCCGGGTGGGTGACCACGAACGCGGCGATCCGCTCGCCCCACTCCTCGTCGGGCACCCCGACCACCGCGGCCTCGCGCACGGCGGCATGCCGCAGCAGCACGTCCTCGACCTCGGCCGGGGCGATGTTCTCCCCGCCCCGGATGATGGTGTCGTCGGCGCGGCCCTCGATGAACAGATAGCCGTCGTCGTCGAAGCGGGCGAGATCGCGCGTGTGGAACCAGCCGTCCGGCGCCGGGAGCGTGGCATCCCCCCTGTACTCCCCGGACACCTGCGGCCCGCGCACCCACAACTCACCCGCCACACCGGCCGGTTGGGCGGCGCCCGACGCGTCCCGGATCTGCGCCTCCACCCCCGGCACCATGCGACCGGCCGACCGCAGCCGGGCCCGCACCGCCGGATCGGCCGAGGACAGGGCGGCCCGGTGGTCCTCGGGCCCCAGCAGCGCGATGGTCGAACTGGTCTCGGTCAGACCGTAGGCATTGGTGAACCCGGTGTCGGGGAAGGCCCGCAGCGCCGCCTCCAGCACGGTGTGCGGCATACGGGCCCCGCCGTACGCCAGCGACCGCAGCGTGGGCACCCCGGCCGGCCGCCCGTCCAGATGCTCGACGACACGGGCCAGCATGGTGGGCACGACCATGGCGGACGAAACCCCTTCGGAGCGCACCAGCCGCAGCCAGTCCCCGGGTTCGAAAGCGCTCAGATGCACCATGCGCCGCCCCGCGTAGAGGTTGCTGAGCACGGAGCCGACGCCCGCCACGTGGTACGGCGGGACACTGGCCAGCACGGCGTCGTCCGGGGCCGCGGAGCCGAACTCCACGGTCTGGAGGATGTAGCTGCTCAGATGCCGGTGCCGCAGCACCGCCGCCTTCGGCGCGGCGGTCGTCCCGCTGGTGAACAGCAGCACGGCCGGGTCGTCCGCGTCCGCCTCCAGGCCCTCGGCCGGCTCCGCCGCCAGTCCCTGCGCCACCAGCGCTTCGGGGGTGAGGACATCGAGCCCCGGGAACGCCTCGGCGAGCTCTTCCTCGGCGATCACCAGAGGCTTCCCGGTGTGCTTCAGCAGACCGGCCAACGCCTCCGCCGACAACCGGTAGTTCACCGGCACCAGCGGCACACCCGCCAGCGCGGCACCGAACAACAGCACGGTGAAGGCAGGGCCGTTGACCCCCGCGAACACCAACTCCCGGGCGCCGGTGCGGTGGACGACGGTCGCGACACCGGCCGCGGCCCGCCGCAGCCGCGCACAGGTCATTCCGGAGTCGCGCGGGCCGACCGCCACCCGGTCCGGATCGCCGGCCGCGGCCATGTCGAGCAACATCGCGATGTTCAAGACGGGGTCTTCCTTTCTCGACGAGTGCGAACGATATTCTACGTACAGGGAAACCTCATTCTCCAGGGAGCGTCCGTGGATTTCGAGCTCACCGAACAGCAGGAGGACATCCAGGCGGGCGTCCGCGCACTGGCCGCCTCCTTCGGACCCGGGTACTGGGCCGAACGGGACGAGCGCGCGGAGTTCCCCTGGAGCTTCTACGACGCCTTCGCCAAGGCCGGCTGGCTGGGCATCGCCGTCCCCGAGGAGTACGGCGGGGGAGGACTCGGTGTCCTGGAGGCCTCGCTGCTGCTGGAAGAGGTGGCTGCCTCGGGCGCCGGTATGAACGGGTGCAGCACCATGCACCTGACCATCTTCGGCCTCAACGTCCTGGCGAAACACGGCAGCGAGGAACTCCGCCGCGAGGTCCTGCCGCACGCCGCCTCGGGTGACCTGCACGTCTGCTTCGGTGTCACCGAACCCGACGCCGGCACCGACACCACCAGCATCTCCACGTTCGCCCGCCGAGACGGCGACCACTACGTGATCGACGGCCGCAAGATCTGGATCACCAAGGCGGGCGACTCCCAGAAGATGGTCCTCCTCGCCCGCACCACTCCCCGCGAGGAGGTCGACAAGCCGACCCAGGGCATCTCCGTCTTCCTCGTCGACGTCGACCGAGGCGCCATGGACATCCGGCCGATCCCCAAGATGGGCCGCAACGCCGTGGCGTCCAACGAGATCTTCATCGACGGACTGCGGGTGCCGGCGGGCGCGCGCATCGGCGAGGAGGGCGAGGGCTTCCGCTATCTGCTCGACGGGCTCAACCCGGAGCGCATCCTGCTCGCCCACGAAGCCCTCGGCCTCGGCAGGGCCGCCCTGGACGCGGCGACCCGCTACGCCCGCGACCGCGTCGTCTTCGGCCGCCCCATCGGCCAGAACCAGGGCATCGCCTTCCCGCTCGCCGAGGCCCTCACCCGGCTCGACGCGGCCCGGCTCATGGCCCGTAACGCGGCCTGGCGCTACGACCGGGGCCTGACGTGCGGTCGCGAGGCCAACATGGCCAAGTTCCTGTGCGCCGACGCGGGCTTCCAGGCCGCCGACCGCGCCGTGCAGACCCTGGGGGGCATGGGGTACGCCCGTGAGTACCACGTCGAACGGTACTTCCGCGAGTCCCGGCTGCTACGGCTCGCCCCCGTCAGCCAGGAGATGGTCCTCAACTACGTGTCCCAGCACGTACTGGGGCTGCCCAGGTCGTACTGACCCGGACAGCCCATAGCCTCGCGTCCGGCTGCGGTCAGCCCTTGCGGGTGTTGATCTCTTCGGTGAGGGCGGGGACGACGTCGAAGAGGTCGCCGACGATGCCGTAGTCGACGAGGTCGAAGATGGGGGCTTCGGCGTCCTTGTTGATGGCGACGATGGTCTTGGAGGTCTGCATGCCGGCGCGGTGCTGGATGGCGCCGGAGATGCCGGAGGCGATGTAGAGCTGCGGGGAGACGGACTTGCCGGTCTGGCCGACCTGGTTGGTGTGGGGGTACCAGCCGGCGTCGACGGCGGCGCGGGAGGCGCCGACGGCCGCGCCGAGGGAGTCGGCGAGGGCTTCGATGAGGGCGAAGTTCTCGGCGCCGTTGACGCCGCGGCCGCCGGAGACGACGATCGCGGCCTCGGTCAGCTCGGGGCGTCCGGTGGCCTCGCGCGGGGTGCGGGCGGTGACCTTGGTGCCGGTGGCCAGCGCGCCGAAGGACACGGCGAGTTCGGAGACCTCGCCGGAGGCCGGGGCGGCTTCCACGGCGGCGGAGTTGGGCTTGACGGTGATGACCGGGGTGCCCTTGATGACGCGGGTCCTGGTGGAGAAGGAGGCGGCGAAGACGGACTGGGTGGCCACCGGGCCCTCGTCGCCGGCTTCGAGGTCGACGGCGTCGGTGATGATGCCGGAGCCGATGCGCAGTGCGAGGCGGGCGGCGATCTCCTTGCCCTCCGCGGAGGAGGGCACCAGCACGGCGGCCGGGGAGACGGCCTCGACGGCGGCCGTCAGGGCGTCGACCTTGGGGACGACGAGGTAGTCGGTGTACTCGGTGGCCTCGTGGGTGAGGACCTTGACGGCGCCGTGCTCGGCGAGCGCGGCGGCGGTGTCGGCGGCGCCCGCGCCGAGTGCGACGGCGACCGGCTCGCCGATGCGGCGGGCCAGGGTCAGCAGCTCCAGGGTGGGCTTGCGGACGGCACCGTCCACGTGATCGACGTAGACGAGAACTTCAGCCATGGGACAGCAACTCCTGTGGGATCAAGGACGGTGGGATCAGATGAACTTCTGGCTCGCGAGGTACTCGGCGAGCTGCTTGCCGCCCTCGCCCTCGTCCTTGACGATCGTGCCCGCGGTACGCGCCGGACGCTGTGCGGCGGAGTCGACCTTGGTCCAGGCGCCGTCCAGACCGACCTCTTCGGCCTCGATGTCGAGGTCGGACAGGTCCCAGGACTGAACCGGCTTCTTCTTGGCGGCCATGATGCCCTTGAAGGACGGGTAACGCGCCTCGCCCGACTGGTCGGTGACCGACACGACGGCCGGCAGCGAGGCCTCCAGCTGCTCGGAGGCGGCATCGCCGTCCCGGCGGCCCTTCACGACACCGTCCTCGACGGAGACCTCGGACAGCAGGGTGACCTGCGGGACGCCCAGGCGCTCGGCGACCAGCGCGGGCACGATGCCCGCGGTGCCGTCCGTGGACGCCATGCCGGAGATCACCAGGTCGTAGCCGGCCTTCTCGATCGCCTTCGCCAGCACCAGCGAGGTACCGATCGCATCCGTGCCGTGCAGGTCGTCGTCCTCGACATGGATGGCCTTGTCGGCACCCATGGACAGGGCCTTGCGCAGCGCGTCCTTGGCGTCCTCGGGACCGACGGTCAGCACCGTGATCTCGGCGTCGTCGGCCTCGTCGGCGATCTGCAGGGCCTGCTCGACCGCGTACTCGTCCAGCTCGGAGAGCAGACCGTCCACGTCGTCCCGGTCGACGGTCAGGTCATCGGCGAAGTGCCGGTCGCCAGTGGCGTCGGGCACGTACTTCACGGTCACAACAATCTTGAGACTCACGGCAATTGCTCCTCTTTCGACTCTCTAGGCTCTTCGGCTCTTCGACAGTTCGGCTTACGGCGTCACCGGCCGCTGCGCCGCAGCCGTACGCGGTACGAGTAGTGCTCGGGCAGGAAGTGGCTGATCGCCAGCTCGACTAGCTGTCCGGCGACCGACTGGTAGACCCGGTCGATGCGCAGCAGCGCGCGGCCCGGCTCGCAGCCGAGGTGTCCGGCGAGTTCGGGGGTGGCCTCCGCGACGGTGATGCTCTGCTCGGCCTCGGCGATCGGCTCGGGCAGCCGGCCGTCCAGGAAGCCGATGACGGTGGAGGCGCTGGGGGTGCTGGGCTCGATGAGTTCGGGTACCGACTCCAGCAACTCACCGACGGCCGGCGGCAGGAAGACGGCGGTGTGGCAGAACGCGGTGTCCTCGTGCAGCCGGAGGAAGGCCAGTTTGTGCACCTGGTCGGTGTGCAGGCCCAGTCGTCCGGCCGCGTCGACGTCGACCCGCCGGTGCAGCGGGGTGACGACGTGCATACGGGTGTCGATGGACAGGCCCATCAGGTCGTCCACCGAGCCGAACTGGCGCAGATACCGCTCGTCGCGGGGCGTGGCGAAGGTGCCGCGCCCCGGCACCCGGTGGACCAGGCCTTCCGCCACCAGGTCCTGGAAGGCCCGGCGCACGGTCTGCCGGCTGATCCCGTAGTGCTCGGCGAGCTGGGCCTCCGTCGGCAGCCGTACCCCCTCGGGGTAGTCGTGCCGCAGGATCGCGGTGCGCAGTTCGCGGGCGAGCTTCAAGTAGGTGCTCTCACGCTGTGGTTGCTCAAGCATCGGCGTCGCCCCGTGATCAGACGACGCCGTCGGCGCGCAGCGCCTCGATGTCGTCGCGGCCGCGGCCGAGCGCGGTGAGGATCGCGTCGGTGTGCTCGCCCACCGCCGGTACGGGGTCCATGCGCGCGGGCAGCCCCGCCAGGTCGGCCGGCGGGAGCAGGGCCTGCACGGTGGCGCCCGGTACACCGACCTCACGCCAGCGGTCACGGGCGGCCAGCACGGGGTGGTCGAGGAACGCGGCGATGTCGTTGACGCCGGCGCAGGCGATGCCGATGTCCTCCAGGTCCTTGAGGAGTTCGTCGGCGTCGGAGCGCGCACAGCGCTCGGCGACCACGGCGTTGAGCTCCTCGCGGTGGGCGACGCGGTCGGAGCCGGTGGCGAAGCGCGGGTCGGTGGTCAGCGCGGGATCACCGAGGAACCGCGCGCACAGCACGGCCCACTCGCGCTCGTTCTGGATGGAGAACAGCACGTCCTTGCCGTCGGCGCTCCTGAAGGTGCCGTAGGGGGCGATGGTGGCGTGCTGGGTGCCCAGGCGCGGGGGCTGGCTGCCGCCGTACCGCGTGTAGTTGGCGGGCTGGCCCATCCACTCGGCCAGTGCCTCGAAGAGGGACACCTCCACCGGGTGGGCCGTGCCCGTGGTGGCGCGCGTGTACAGGGCGGTCAGGACGCCGCTGTAGGCGTACATCCCGGCGGCGATGTCGGCGACCGAGATCCCGACCCGCGCGGTCTCCTGGGGGGTTCCGGTCAGCGACACCAGGCCGGTCTGGCACTGCACCAGCAGGTCGTAGGACTTGCGGTCGGCCCACGGGCCGTCCGTGCCGTATCCGGAGATCGTGCACGGGATCAGCCGCGGCCGGCGCTCGGTGAGCGTGCCGGTGTCGAGGCCGAGCCGGTCCGCCGCGCCGGGGGCCAGGTTCTGTACGAAGACGTCGGCGCCGTCCAGCAGATCGTGCAGGATCTCCCGGCCGCGCGGGTCCTTGAGGTCCAGGGTGAGGGATTCCTTGGAGCGGTTCAGCCAGACGAAGTAGCTGGAGTGTCCGTGGACCGTCGTGTCGTAGCGGCGCGCGAAGTCACCGCCGCCCGGCCGCTCCACCTTGATGACCCGGGCGCCGAGGTCGGCCAGCTGCCGGGTGGCATAGGGGGCGGCCACCGCCTGCTCCAGGCTGACGACCGTGATCCCGGACAGAGGAAGCTTCGGGACGCTCATATGGCCCATTTGTACGGCCAAATCGAGGACCCTGTCAAAGTGATCCAAGTCATGTGGGCGTGGTCCTGTCCGGGCGGGGAGGAAGGACCCCCGGTCCTCCCTCCTCACCCCGCGTGATCAGGACTGGCGGCTCGGATGGCAGAGCACCATCACCGCGCGGGCGACGAGTTCGCCGGCGCCGCCGAGCTCCTGCCGGTAGCGGTCCGTCATCTCCCGTACGGTCTCGGTGAACTCGGGATCGACGGCGCGGGCGCGTGCGGGGGGAGGCAGCTCCTGTGCCATGGCGCGGCGACGGGCGAGGAGGGTGATGATCTCCTCGTCGAGTCGCTCTATCCGGTCCGGTGACGGGTCCGCCGTCAGGTCGGCGGTGCTGTTGGTCGTCACTGTGAATCTCCGTTCTCCCGCGGGTGACGCGACGGGCCTCATCGCAATTGGTCCTTCAACACCTTGCCCGTGGCACCGATCGGCAACTCCTCCCGGAACTCCACGGATCGGGGCACCTTGTAACCGGCCATGCGTTCCCGGCTCCAGGCGATCAGCTCGTCCGCCGACACCGGGCCGTGCGGGACGACGAAGGCCTTGCCCACCTGGCCCAGCCGAGTGTCGGGGACGCCCACCACCGCGGCCTGGGCGACCGCCGGGTGCCGGAGCAGGAAGCCCTCGATCTCGGCGGGGTAGGCGTTGAAGCCGCCCACCACGAACATGTCCTTCTTCCGGCCGACGATCCTCAACCGTCCCCGGTCGTCGAGCGTGCCCAGGTCGCCGGTGTGCAGCCAGCCGTGAGGGTCGATCGCCTCGGCCGTCGCGGCGGGGTCGTCGAGGTAGCCGAGCATGACGCTGTAGCCGCGCACCAGCACCTCGCCGTCGTCGGCGACGCGGACCTCCAGTCCGTCGCAGGGGAGGCCGACGGTCGTGGCGATCTCCTCGAAGGAGTCGCCGGACCGGGAGGCGGTGACCGTGCCCGCCTCGGTCAGGCCGTACCCCGTCATGATCGTCCGGAAGGGCAGTTCGCTCCTGATCCGGCGGATGAGCTCCACGGGGATGTCCGCCGACCCGGTCACCGCGGCCCGCAGCGAGGAGAGGTCCCGGCCGCCCTTCGCCTCCGCCTCCAGCAGGGAGTGGTAGAGCGTGGGCGGGCCGGGCAGCATCGTCACCCGCTCGCGTTCGACCAGGTCGAGCACCTGGTCCACGTCGAAGACCGGCACCGGGAGGATGGTCGCGCCCCGGATGAGGGAGGCGATACAGCCCGCCTTCCAGCCGAACATGTGGAAGAACGGGTTGACGATCAGATAGCGGTCACCCTCGCGCAGGTCCGCCAGATCGCACCACTCCGCGAACAGCCGCAGGTTCTGCGCGTGGCTCATCAGGACACCCTTCGGGCGGCCCGTCGTCCCCGAGGTGAAGATGATGTCGGAGAGGTCCGATCCGCTCACCTCGCACTCGTACGGCGATCCGCTCGCGAGGAAGTCCGACGTGAGGTCGATCACCGGAACGCCGGGCGGGCCGGTGAACTCCAGATCCAGGAAGCCCTGTTGGACGAGCAGGGCCTTGGCTCGGCCCCGTACGACGATGTCGTGCGCCTCGTCCGCCTTGAACCGGGTGTTGACCGGCACCAGCACCCCGCCGGCGGCGAGCAGGCCGAAACCCGCGACGAGCCATTCGGCGGAGTTGGGCGCCCAGATCGCCACCCGGTCGCCCTTGGAGACCCCCAGCTCTCTGAAGGCGCCCGCCGCTTGGCGTACCCGCTCGGCGAGTTCGGCGAAGGAGAGCCGCAGCGGGCCGTCGACGACCGCTTCGGCGTCCCCGAAGCGGTCGGCGGCGCTCAGCACCATCCGGGGGATGGACTCCCATGTCCCGCTGGGATCGGCCCGGCCAGAGGTCATGCGGGGATCAGCCGGGCCAGATTGCCACCCATGATCTTGGCCTGGTCGGGCACGCTCAGGCCCTGGATGGCGTTGACGTACGAGGTCGGCTGGGACAGGCCCTCGGGGTGCGGGTAGTCCGAGCCGAACAGGATGCGGTCGACGCCGATGAGGTCGACCAGGCCGCCCAGGTCCTCCTCGTAGAACGGACTGACGTGGATGCTGTTCTTCACCGCCGCCACCGGGTCGCCGAGGAACTCGTTCGGCATCTTCTTGTAGACGTCGGCGAGTTGGTCGAGCAGCGGGGCCACCCACGAGGAGCCGTTCTCGATCAGGGCGATCTTCAGCTCGGGGAAGCGGAACAGCGCGCCGTGGCACACCCACGCGGCCACCGCGTCCTGGATCGGCCGCCACTCGGACACCGTACGGAAGGCGTTGGGCTTGAACGGCAGCATCTCGTTGACACCGCCCTCCCAGTCGCTCGTGTACTTCGCGTAGCCGCTGTCGGAGGAGTGCATCGCGACCAGCACACCCGTCTCCACGACCCGCTTCCAGAACGGGTCGAACTCCTCCAGCGCGAAGGACCGGGAGCCGCCGTACCCCGGCACCGGGGCCGGACGGATGAGGACGGCCTTCGCACCGCGCTCCACCGCCCAGTCGAGCTCGGCGATCGCCTTCTCGACGATCGGCAGGGTGATGACCGGGGTGGTGAAGATGCGGTCCTTGTAGTTGAACGACCAGGTCTCGTACAGCCATTCGTTGAGCGAGTGGATCACCGCGTGGATCAACTCCGGGTGGTGGCGCATCCGTTCCTCGATGAGGCTGGCGAGCGTCGGGAACATCAGCGTCCGCTGGACGCCGAGTTCGTCCAGCAGCTCAAGACGCGGCCCCGGTTCACGGAACGCCGGGATCGAGCGCATCGGGTCGCCGAAGATCTCCCGGCGGGACTTGCCGTCGGGGTTGCCGACCCGGAAGTACTCCTCCATGGCGCCCGGGCGGGCGACGACCTCGAAGGTCGGGTTCGGGATGTACTCGCTGATCTGGCCCAGGATCGCGATCTTCGTACGGCCCTTGACCTGCACGTACTGGATCGCGCCCTCGTACTCCTTGGGGAGGTGCCTGGTCAGCGCCTCCTCGGTCTCGTACAGGTGGTTGTCCGCGTCGAAGAGCGGATACGGCAGCGCACGCGACGTCATGAGACCCTCCTTGGCGAATTGCGAGAATCATATTCTCATCATGTGCGTACGGCAATGTCCTGCCGGAGTCGGAACTTCTGGACCTTGCCGCTCGCGGTCCTCGGGAAGTCGGTCACGCCGTGCAGCTCCTCGGGCCACTTCTGCCTGGCCAGACCGGAGTTGTCGAGGTGGGCGCGCATCTCGTCGAGGCCGGGGAGGGGGTGGTCGGGCAGCATGCGCAGGAATGCGGCGGCGTGCTCGCCGAGCCGGGCGTCGGGGGCGGCGACCACCGCGGCCTCCGCCACGCCGGGCAGGGCCAGGAGGACTTCCTCGACCTCCAGGGCGCTGATGTTCTCGCCGCCGCGGATGATGATGTCGGACTTGCGGTCGGTGATGGTCAGATAGCCGTCCTCGTCGAGGACGCCGATGTCGCCGGTGTGGTACCAGCCCTCGTCGTCGAAGAACCGCTCGGTCAGTGCCGGGTCGGTGTAGCCGAGGCACAGGTCAGGGCCGCGGCTGAGGATCTCGCCGTCCTCGGCCAGGCGTACCTCCACACCCGGCCGCGCGTCCCCGTCCGTGAAGAGCCGTTTGGCCTCGGGAGCGTCGAACCGTGACGACGTGATCGAGGGGTGCTCGGTGCTGCCGTAGGCCCGGAAGACATGTACCCCGAGGCCGGCCAGCCGGGTCGTGACCGCCACCGGCACCGAGGAACCGCCCAGCCCCGCGTACCTCATGTGCCGCAGGTGGGCCCGGGTGAAGTCGGGGTGGTCGAGCAGGCTCGTGACGTAGTAGGGGGCGCCGCCGCCGATGTGGAGGTCGTGCTCTGTCATCAGCCGCAGTGCCCGGCCCGGGTCCCACACGTCGGTGAGGTTGACCGGGGAGCCCTCCAGGACCGGGATGAGGAAGGCGTTCACCATGCCGATGAAGTGGCCGACCGGGGCCGCGGTGAGCTGGTGGCCGCGGTCGGGCGGGTAGCTCGCGGTGAGCTGGCGGGTCTCGTGGCCGAGCGTCTGGTGGCTGTGGACCACGCCCTTGGGGTCGCGGGTCGTGCCCGAGGTGAAGGCGATGAGGGCGGGGCCCGTCGGGTCGGCGGGCAGGGCGCCGGGGAGCGGGGTGTCGCTCAGCAGCTCCTCGAAGTCCTCGGCGTGCGGATCCCGTCGCGGGTCACGGCCGACCACCGCGACCACGGGCACGTCCGCGCACAGCTCGGCCCGGAACTCCAGCCGGCCGAACCGCTGGGCGGTCACGAAGGCCTTCGGTCGCACCGCGTCGAGGATGTAGCCGACCTCCTTGCGCCCGTAGAAGTGCACGATCGGCACGACGGCCGCGCCGAGGAACGCCGAGGCCCAGAACACCGCGGCGGCCTCCATCCAGTTGGGCAGCTGGAAGGCGACGGTGTCGCCGGGGCCCACGCCCCGCTCCCGCAGTCCGCCCGCCAGACGGCGCGCGACCCGCTCGACGTCATGGAACGTTCCGGACCAGGGGCGGACGGCCGAGTGCACCCGGAACTCGGCGTCGGGCGCCGCCGCCAGGCCCCGTGCGAGCAGATCCCCGATCGTGTCCTGGGTCCACCAGCCCTCTGCCTCGTAGCGCTTGGCCAACTCTGCGGGGATCCTTCGCATGTGCCTGCTACCTCCCGTACTTCGGTGCGGCTCCGATCGGCGGCGCATACGCTATTCTCGTATTTGGAGAATGCCAATATCCCTCGGGGGGAATCACGTGATCGACCTCGAACTGGACGATGGCCTGGCCGTCGTCACGATCGACCGCCCGCACGCCCGCAACGCCATCTCGCTCGCCACCATGGGCGAGCTGGAGAAGGCGCTCGACGCGGCGGAGGGCGCGCGGGCGCTGGTGGTCAAGGGGGCCGGGGAGCGGGCCTTCGTCTCCGGGGGAGACCTCAAGGAACTCGCCGCGATCCGCACCGAGGACGAGGCGGTGGCGATGGCCCGGCGGATGCGGGGCATCTGCGACCGGATCGCCGCCTTCCCCGGACCCGTCGTCGCCGCGCTCAACGGACATGCCCTGGGCGGCGGGGCCGAGGTCGCGGTGGCCGCCGACATCCGGGTGGCCGCGGACGACATCAGGATCGGCTTCAACCAGGTGACCCTGGAGATCATGCCCGCGTGGGGCGGGGCCGAACGGCTGGCCGCGCTGGTGGGACGGGGGAGAGCGCTGATGCTCGCGGGCAGCGGCGCCGTGCTCGACGCCGCGGAGGCACAGCGCCTCGGACTCGTCGACCAGGTGTTTGCGCGGGCGGCCTTCGAAGACGGCTGGCGGGCCCTGGCCAGGTCTCTCGCGACGGTCCCCGCCGGTGAGGTCAAACGTGTTGTCTCCGACGGCACTTCGGCCGACGACGCGGTGCGCGCCTTCGCTCGGCTGTGGGTGGCCGACGCGCACTGGGCGGCGGCGGAACGGGTGTTGGCGCGCGGAAAGTGACGCGCCCCGCGTGCGGCGACCGCGCGGGGACCGACCAGCCCACGGAGGTGACGATGCACGCCTGCGCGCTGGCGGCGCCCCGGATGCGGACCGGTGGCAGCATCGTCGACCGGCCCGCGGGTTGGTCGCGGCCTTTCCGGCGGAGCGCTCGGTGGCGACCCCTCAGGTGTTGCGCCCCCCGTTCACCCCGATCACCTGCCCCGTGACATACCCCGCCTCCTCGGACACCAGGAAGGAACACGCGGCGGCGATGTCCTCCGGTCGCCCGGCACGCCGTACCGGGGTCAGCTCGGCGTGATGGGACACCGAGCCGCCCAGGAGGCCGCGCTCCTCCGAGTCGCGCAGCATCGGGGTGTCCACGAACCCCGGGGGGATGGTGTTCACCGTGATGCCCGCCGGGCCGAGTTCCAGGGCGAGTGACTTGGTGAGGCCGATGAGGCCGGCCTTCGAGGCGACGTAGTGGGCCATGTACTGCTGGCCCGACTGGGCGCTGGAGGACGAGATGTTGACGATGCGGCCCCAGCCCGCGTCCTTCATGCCGGGCACGACGGCCTGGCAGAAGTAGAACGGGCCGTTGAGGTTCACGGCCATGATCCGGTTCCAGGACTCGTCGGTGATCTTCAGAAAGCCCTGGGTCGCGGACACCCCGGCGTTGTTGACCAGGACGAGCGCGGGCCCGCCCAGCGTCTCCCGCACCCGCCGTACGGCGTCGTCCACCTGCGGACGGTCCGACACGTCGACCCCGCCGAAGGCGACCGCCTCGTGCCCCTTCTGGCGGGCCTCCTCGGCGACCCGCTCGGCCGCCTCCGTGTCGAGGTCCAGGACGGCGGTCGCGAACCCGTCCTCCGCCAGCCGGAGCGCGATGGCCCGCCCGATGCCCGAACCGCCGCCCGTGACCAGGGCGGTACGCCGCTCCCCGGGCCGCTCCCCGGTCACGCGACCAGCTCCTCGCCCGCGAGGGAGGTCCGGTGCATGAGCCGGGAGGAGGCCTCGCCGTAGGGCAGGGCGCGATGCAGCATGCCGGTGTTGTCCCAGATGACGAGGTCGCCCTGGCGCCAGCGATGGCGGAGGGTGAACTCCGGCTGTGTCGCCCGGTCCAGGAGGTCGTCCAGCAGCGCCCGGCCCTCGGCGGCCGGACGGCCGACGACCTCGCCCGCCGTCGCCCCGATGAGCAGGGACCTGCGACCGCCGGCCCGCGTCCAGACGAGCGACTGCTCGCGCGCCGGGTTGCGGTCCCAGGCGGCCCGTTCCCTCGGCGACGGATCGGGCGTGACGAGCAGTTGCGAGGCCGCGAAGCTGTGCACGACCCGCAGGCCGTCCAGCTCCGCCCGCTCGGCGCTCGACATCGCCTCGTACGTGGCGAAGGTGTTGGCGAACTCCGTGTCGCCCCCGCCGTCGTCCGAGATGTGGCGTGCCGTCAGAAGTGTCGCCTTGTTGGGCACTTCGTCCGTCGTGCCGTCGATGTGCCAGTGGAAGGTGCCCTCGCGATAGGCGGCCAGCGGGCTCTTCGAGGGGTCGCGGGTGATGCGCTGGATGTCGGGGTGGGTCGGGTGGCCGCCCATCGGAAGCGGTACGACCTGTCCGAGCAGCCGGCTGAAGGCCACCAGGTCGTCGTCGCCGATGTGCGCCTCGCGGTAGATCACGACCCCCCGCCGGTCCAGGGCCGCCTGACACTCCTCGGCGACTCCCTTGTCGACCAGCCTGTTCCCGGACAGACCGGTGATCTCGACGCCGGTGGTCGGGGTGATGTCGGTGACGGTGACTGTCATGCGCGTTCCCTTTCTGTGACGGGGCTCAGGTCACCGCTCCCGCGGCCTTGAGCGCGAGGATGCGGTCCCAGTCCAGGCCGAGCTCCAGGAGGATCTCCTCGGTCTGCGCCGCGAACTCCGGTGCCGGACCGCCCGGTTGCGCGGCCTCGACGTCGAACTGCACCGGGCTCGCCGCCAGTTCCAGCTCCCCGGCCCGCACGACGTACTCGTTGGCGCGCACCTGGGCGTCGCCGCCCACCTGAAGGGAGTCCTGCACCGGGGCCCACGGTCCGGCCAGCGTCGCGAAACGCTCGGTCCACTCGGCGAGGGTGCGGCCCGCGATCACCTCGCGCAGGATCTTGACCGCCTCCTCGGTGTGCGCGGCGAGGTCCGAGGCGGTGGCGAAGCGCGGGTCCTCGGCCAGTTCGGGCCGGTCCACGTGGCGGCACACATCGGCCCAGAACTTGCCGGGCTGCATCATCACGAAGGCGAGACAGCGCTCGTCGGCCGTGCGGTACAGCCCGGACAGCGGGTTGGTGGGGGAGCCGTGCCCGCCCAGGGGCGGCGCGGTCATCGGCCGGTCGAGGTGGAGGGAGAGGGCGATCCCGTGGCCCATCGCCCAGACACCGCTGCCCAGCAGGGAGACGTCCACGACCGGTGCCTCGCCGGTGCGCTCGCGCTGGAGCAGGGCCGCCGCGATGCCGCCGGCGAGGTTGGTGCCGGAGATGGTGTCGCCGTAGGCGGGGCCCGGCGGCGGGATCATCCCCTCGACGCCGGGCGGGGTGAGGCTGGCGGCGGTGCCGGCCCGGGCCCAGAAGGCGGTCATGTCGTAGCCGCCCTTCTCCGCCTCCCGGCCGCGCGGACCGAGCGCACTGCCCCGGGCGTAGACGATCCGCGGGTTCACCTCACGGATGTCGGCCACGTCGATCCCGAACCTCCGCCGGGCCGAGGGCAGGAAGCTCGTCAGGAACACGTCCGAGCGGCGGGCCAGGTCGTACAGCACCTCCCTGCCCTCGGGCCGTGCCATGTCGAGGCCGATGCTGCGCTTGCCCCGGTTGGCGTGCTCGACGTTGGGGTTCGGATCGCCCTCGACCTTGAACGTGCCGGTCTGCCGCAGACCGCGCTGCGGATCGCCGTTGACGGCGTGCTCCACCTTGACGACGTCCGCGCCCCAGTCGGCGAGGACGGCACCGGCGGACGGCACGAAGCCGTACATCGCGACCTCGAGAACCCGTATGCCGCTCAGCGGCCCGGTGCTCATACGACCACCGCCCCGAAGGTCTTGCGCTCCATGAACTCCTCCAGCCCGTCCACGCCCTTCTCCCGCCCGATGCCCGACTGCTTGTAGCCGCCGAAGGGCGTGTCGGCGAAGAAGTAGTTGCCGCCGTTGATGCTGAACGTGCCCGTGCGGATCCGCCGGGCCAGCGCGATCGCCCGCTCCTGGTCGGCGCTGTGGACCGCGCCGGACAGGCCGTACACCGAGTCGTTGGCGATCCGGACCGCGTGGTCCTCGTCGTCGTAGGGGATGAGGGCGAGCACGGGTCCGAAGACCTCCTCCTGCGCCAGTTCGCTCGCCGGGTCCACGCCGGTGAGGAGCGTCGGCGTGTAGAAGAAGCCCGGGTCGACCCGCTTGCCGCCGGTCACCAGCCTCGCGCCCGCCTCGACGGCCCGGCGGACCATGCCGTCGACCTTGTCGCGCTGCCGCTCGCTGATCAGCGGGCCCAGGTAGGTCCGGGGGTGTGCGGGATCGCCGTACCGCACCCGCTCCAGCGCGGCCGCGACCTGCCCGGCGATCGTGTCGTGGTGCTCGCGCGGCACCAGCATCCGCGAGGTGATCGCACAACTCTGGCCCGCGTGCAGGCAGATCATGTACGCCGCGTACGTCGACGCGGCCGCGAAGTCGGCGTCGTCGAGGACGATCAGGGCCGACTTGCCGCCGAGTTCGAGGAAGACCCGCTTCACCGTGCCGCTGGCGGCGGCCATGATGCGGCGGCCGGTCGCGGTGGACCCGGTGAAACTGACCATGTCGACGTCCGCGTGGGTGGTGAGCAGTTCCCCGACGGCCGCGTCCGACGACGTCAGTACGTTGACCACGCCCGCCGGGATGTCGGTGTGCTCCGCGATCAGTTCGCCCAGGGCGAGGGTGACCAGCGGGGTGTCGGGGGCGCCCTTGAGGACGACCGTGCAGCCCGCGGCGAGCGCCGGGGCCAGCTTCGCCAGGGCGAGTTGGGTGGGGTAGTTGTACGGGACGATCGCGGCGAGGACCCCGCCGGCCTCCTTCTCCACCCAGCGGTGGTGCCGCTGCCCCAGGTACTCGACCACGCCGAGGTCCTCGGTCAGGGGGTGGGTCTTGAGGAGGTCCGCGTAGTAACGGACCAGCCCGACCGGCTCGTCGAGCTGCTGGCTGTGCGTGAGCATCCGGGGCGCGCCGACCTCGGCGATGGTCAACTCCCGCAGCTCCTCCAGGTGTTCGGTGAGCGCGGTGTGGAGCTGGTCGAGGCAGTGGACACGGAACTCGGTGTCGGTGGACCAGCCCGTGGTGTCGAACGCGCGGCGGGCGGCCGCGACGGCGGCTCGGGCCTGTTCGGCCGTGGCGTCGGGAGCGTGGCCGAGCACGTCACCGGTGGCCGGGTTGAGCGTGGCGAACGTCCGGTCGCCCTCGACGAGCCGTCCGTCGATGAGCAGCCGCCTGTCCGGGGGTGGCATCCCGTCTCCTTCCCGCTGGAAATGGCGTTCTCGGATTGGGAGAACACTACAGGGGCCCAACTTCCGCGTCACGGCCTCGGTCTGGATCAGTCGGGCGTGTCACGCGCTGACATAAATTCGCCACGCGGGACTTCCGGGCGCCACGAATTTGAAAGTAGGGTTCTCGCATTCGGAGAAGGGAGATTCTTGTGATCCGAGTCGGAACGTGACGCGCGTCGGGCTCATCGGAGCCGGTCGCATGGGGCGGCCCATGATCCGCAGGCTCGCCGAGGCGGGACACACGGTGAGTGTCCTGGGCCGGTCGGCCGGTTCCCGTGCCGCGCTCGCCCAGGAGCCGGCCCGGGTGGTCGACCGGGCCCGCGAGGTCGGCGAAGGCGCCGATGTCGTCCTGGTCTGCGTCCACACCGACGCACAGGTGCGCGAAGTCTGCCTCGACAGCGGCCTGTCGCGGACCCTGCCGAGCGGATGCGTCCTCGTCGTGCACACCACCGGCGACCCGCACACCGTCGAGGAGATCGCACAACGCGGCATCGCCGTGGTCGACGCCCCCGTCAGCGGCGGCCCGCCCGACGTGGCCGCCGGTCACCTCACCCTCTTCGTGGGCGGCGCCGACGACACCGTCGCCCGCGTCCGCCCCGTCCTGCGCAGCTACGGCGACCCGGTGCTGCACGTCGGCCCGCTGGGCGCGGGGCAGCGGGTGAAGCTCGTCAACAACACCGTCTTCGCCGCCCAGATCGGACTGCTCTCGCACGCGGCCCGGCTCGGCGCACAACTCGGCCTGGACGAACGGCTTCTGCTGGACGCCCTCACCCACGGCAGCGCGTCGAGCCGCGCGCTCGCCGGAGTCGTACGCCGCGGCTCGGTCGCCGAGTTCGCCCGGTCCACGGCCGAGTTCCTCGGCAAGGACCTCGACGTCGTCCGCGCGGTCGCCGCCGGACTCGGCGCCGATCTCGGCGCACTGGACCAGGTGCTCGGCGCGGCGACGTCCGCCGGCACCCCCTGACCCCATCGACCTGTGCGGCGCCCACGGGCGTCCCTGGACCAACCGACCTACAACGTAAGGACACCACCCATGGGACGAGTCGAGGGCAAGGTCGCGTTCATCACCGGAGCCGCCCGCGGCCAGGGCCGCAGCCACGCGGTACGCCTCGCCGAGGAGGGCGCCGACATCATCGCGGTGGACCTGTGCCGCGACTACGAGACCGTCGGCTATCCGATGGCCACCCCCGAGGACCTCAAGGAGACGGCCCGCCTGGTCGAGGAGCAGGGCCGCCGCGTCGTCGCCCTCCAGGCCGACGTGCGGGACGTGGCCGGACTGCGGACGGCACTGGAGACCGGGCTCGGCGAACTCGGCGGCCTGGACATCGTCGTGGCCCAGGCCGGCATCGCCCCGCTGCGCGGCGAACCCAAGCTCCAGGCCTGGTGCGACGCCATCGACGTCGACCTGATCGGCAGCATCAACGCCATCCAGATCTCCCTCCCGCATCTGCGCGAGGGCGCCTCCGTCATCGCCACCGGCTCCACCGCCGCCCTCATGGAACACGGCATCGTCGACACCCCCGGCTCCAACCCGGGCGGCTCCGGATACGCCTACGCCAAGCGCGCCCTGTCCGAGTACGTCCACGAACTCGCCCGCAACCTGGCCCCGTTGAAGCAGCGCGCCAACGTCGTCCACCCCACCAACGTGGACACCCGGATGCTCCAGAGCGAGCCGATGTACAAGTCGTTCCGCCCCGACCTCGAACACCCCACCCGCGAGGACGCCGAGCCCGCGTTCGCCGTACAGCAGGCCATGCCGGTCCCCTACGTCGAACCGGTCGACATCAGCAACGCCGTCCTCTTCCTCGCCTCCGACGAGGCCCGCTACATCACCGGTACCCAACTGCGCGTCGACGCCGGCGGTTACCTCAAGTGGTACGACTGGCGCCGCTGAGTGCCAGGGACAAGCGCCAGGGACAACGGAAACGACAGGGAGGCAAGCCGTGAAGGTCCGCGTCGATCCGGAGCGCTGCCAGGGCCACACGCTCTGCTGGATGACCGCTCCGAAGGCGTTCCAGCTGGACGAGGTCGACGGCCACTCCTCGGCCGTCAGCGAGGACGTACCGGCCGATCAGGAAGAGGACGTGCGGGAAGCCGTGCACTCGTGCCCGGAACGGGCCGTCCAGATCTTCTGAAGACCCAGATCTCCTGAGGACCCAGATCTCCTGAGGACCCAGATCTTCTGAAAGACAGGGAAGGGGAGGCTTCATGAGCGAGGCCGCCGGCGGCGACGACCGCAAGAAACACCAGGTGCACTTCGACCGGCACACACCCGAGTACCGGCACCAGTTCGAGTCGATCACCCACGAGTTGCACACCAAGTGCCCCATCGCCTGGACCGACACCCACGGCGGCCACTGGGTCGCGAGCGGCAACCGCGAGGTCTTCGAACTGGCCCGGTCCGCCGAGTTCCTCTCCAACGACCATGACGTCAAGGGGGAGCGGCGCGGATACAAGGGCATCACCATCCCGCCACCGCCGCGCGCCGCCGAAGTCCAGGGCGGCTTCCTGGAGATGGACCCGCCGGAACAGCGCCACTACCGCCAGACCCTCAACCCCTACCTCTCCCCGGCGGCCGTGAGCCGCTGGATCCCACTCGTCGACGAGGTGGTGCGCGCCTGCCTCGACGACCGGACCGAGGACGGACGGATCGACTTCGTCGACGACCTCGCCAACGTCGTACCGGCCGTCCTCACCATGGCGATGATGGGCCTTCCGCTCAAGGACTGGACCGTCTACAACGAACCGGCGCACGCCGGGGTCTACACCCCGCCCGACTCACCGGACATGGAGCGCGTCACCGAACTGGGCCGGAACATGGGCCTGTCGCTCTACACGGCGATCCAGGAGATCCGCAGCCACCCCAGGCCGGGCCTGGTGGACGCCCTGGTGCGCGCCGACATCAACGGCAGGTCCCCGGACGACATGGAGCTGCTCGGGGTGCTGGCCCTCCTCATCGGCGGCGGTTTCGACACCACCACCGCCCTCACCGCGCACGCCCTGGAGTGGCTCGGCGAGAACCCCGGGGAGCGTGACCGGCTCAGCCGCGAACGGGACACCCTGCTGGACTCCGCGACCGAGGAGTTCCTGCGCTACTTCACGCCCGCGCCCGGCGACGGCCGCACGATCTCCGCCGACTGCGAGATCGCCGGCCAGCGCTTCGAGGAGGGCGAACGCCTCTGGCTGTCCTGGGCGATGGCCAACCGCGACCCGTCCGTCTTCCCCGACCCCGACCGCGTCGACCTCGAACGCAAGGGCAACCGGCACAGCAGCTTCGGTCTCGGCATCCACCGCTGCATCGGTTCCAACGTCGCCCGTACGGTGTTCAAACGCATGGTCACGGCCGTCCTGGACCGCATGCCCGACTACCGCTGCGACCCCGACGCCACCGTGCACTACGAGACCATCGGCGTCATCCAGGGCATGCGCCACCTCCCGGCGACCTTCACCCCGGGCGAGCGCCTCGGCCCTCCGCTGGAGGAGACCCTGGAGATCCTCCAGAAGGCCTGCGACGAACAGCGCCTCGCCGAGCCCGTCACCGTCCGCACGGGCCGGGCGAACATCAGCCGCTGAGCCCGCCGCACTCCGAGAGGAAGGACAACCCCGTGGCCGGACCCCCCGGACGCCCCCTGCCCCAACTCACCGACCAGAACGCGTTCTTCTGGACGTCGGGGGCGGACGGACGGCTGCGGATCCAGGAGTGCGCCTCGTGCGCGTCCCTGATCCACCCGCCTCAACCCGTGTGCCGCCACTGCCGCGGCCACGACATGGGCGTACGGACCGTCTCCGGCCACGCGACCCTCATCGGCTTCACCGTCAACCACCGCTTCGGACTGCCCGGCCTCCCCGCCCCGTACGTCGTCGCCCAGGTCGCGCTGGAGGAGGACGACCGCGTCCGGCTCACCACCAACGCCGTCGGGTGCGACCCGGACGACCTGGTCCTGGGCATGCGCATGGAGGTCGTCTTCGAGCAGGCCGGACAGGGGCCCGCGGCGGTGTGGCTGCCGCTGTTCCGGCCCGCGGCCGAACAGGGCGCACCGGCACCGCTGCCCGAGGACGAAGTCGCTCCGCCCGTACGCCCGATGGCCGCCACCGAGAAGTTCGAGGACAAGGTCGCGCTCACCGGTGTCGGCAGCTCCCGGCTCGGCCGCCGACTCCTGGTCCCGCCGCTCTCCCTCACCGTCGAGGCCTGCGAACAGGCGGTCGCCGACGCCGGTCTGACCTTCGACGACATCGACGGCCTGGCCACCTACCCCGGAGCCGGCCCCTTCGGCGGCTTCGCCGAGGGCGGCGTCACCGCCCTGGAGTCCGCCCTCGGGATCCGCCCCACCTGGCACAACGGCGGCGGCGAGACCTTCGGTCCCGGCGGCTCCCTCATCTCCGCGATGCTGGCCGTGGCCGGCGGACTGGCCCGGCACGTGCTGTGCTTCCGGACCCTGTGGGAGGCGTCCTACGGCGAACTGGTCAAGCAGGGCCGCATCCAGCCGCCGAGCAGCCCCGACGCCGGCTGGCTCAAGCCCTTCGGCGCGACCTCCGCCGCCCACACCCTGGCCCAGAACGCCGGGCGCCACTTCCACAAGTACGGCACCACCCGCGAGACCCTCGGCTGGATCGCCCTCAACCAGCGCGCCAACGCCGGCCTCCACCCCACCGCCGTCTACCGCGACCCGATGACCATGGACGACTACCTGCAAGCCCGCCCCATCACCACCCCGTTCGGGCTCTACGACTGCGACGTCCCCTGCGACGGAGCGGTGGCCGTGATCGTCTCCCACGTCGACACCGCCCGGGACCTGGCCCAACCACCCGTGCTCGTCGAGGCGGTGGGCACCCGGATCACCGAGCGCCTCGAATGGGACCAGAGCACCCTCACCCACGAACCCCAGGTCATCGGCCAGTCGGCCCATCTGTGGACCCGCACCTCGCTGCGCCCCGACGACGTCGACGTGGCCGAACTCTACGACGGCTTCACCTTCAACTGCCTCTCCTGGATAGAGGCGTTGGGCTTCTGCGGCATCGGCGAGGCGAAGGACTTCCTGGACGGAGGGAAGAACATCGCCCGCGACGGCGTACTGCCCCTGAACACCCACGGCGGCCAGCTCTCCCACGGACGCACCCACGGCATGGGCCTCGTCCAGGAGGCCATCGTCCAACTGCGCGGCACCGCGGGCCCCCGCCAGGTGCCCGGCGCGCGCGTCGCCGTGGTCAGCTCCGGAGGGCTCACGCCCAGCGGAGTCCTTCTCCTCAGGACGGACACGTGAACCACAGGACGGATACGTGAATCACAGCGCCATCGACATCGACGGCACCCCCCTGTCGTACCGCGCGAGTTGGGCCCCGCGGCCGCGCGCCGTCGTCCTCGCCCTGCACGGCGGCGGCACCGACTCCGCGTACTTCGACTGCCCGGGCCGGCCCCGGCTGTCCCTGATCCGGACCGGTCAGGCACTCGGCTTCACGGTGATCGCCCTCGACCGGCCGGGCTACGGCGCCTCGCACGCCCACCAGGAGAAGGTGACCGACCCGGTCCACCGCGTCGAGCTGGCCTACGCGGCCCTCGACCGGCTGCTCGCCTCCCGCCCGCACGGCGCGGGAGTGTTCCTCATGGCGCACTCGGCGGGCAGCGAACTGGCCATCCGCATGGCGGCCGAGGAACGCGGGCGCGCCCTGCTGGGCCTGGAGGTCGCCGGAACCGGCCAGGAGCACCACCCGCGCTTCACCGCACGCTGGACCGAGCACGGGCAGCTGGGCATCCGCCGGCCCGCGCGCAGCCGGATGCGCGATCTGCTGTGGGGACCGGCCCACCTCTATCCGCCCGACGTCTTCGGCGGCACCGCCATCGGCGCGCCCTCGCCCGCCTATGAGGCCCAAGCACGCGACTGGGTGCGGGAGTTCCCCGAACTGGCCGCCCGGGTGCGGGTCCCCGTGCACTACACCCTCGGCGACCACGAGGCGGTGTGGAGTCCCGGTGAGCGGGCGCTGAAGGACTTCGCCTCGGTGTTCACTTCCTCACCTCGCGTCAGGGTTCACGAACAACCCGACAGTGGCCACAATCTGAGCCTGGGTCACTCGGCCCGGGCTTACCACCTCGGAGTCCTGTCGTTCGTCGAGGAGTGCGCGGTGTTCCACGAGAACGCGCGCCCCGAGGACGTCGACTCCTCGCAGGGAAGGGCGGGTTGAGTGCCATGGACGACTTCGCGCTGCTGCTGATACGGCTGGTCCTGGGCGTCGTGATGATCGCGCACGGCCTCAACCACTGGCGCGGCGGCGGCCGTATCGAGGGCACCGCCCGCTGGTTCACCGGCCTGGGCCTGCGCAACGGCACCCTCCAGGCCTGGATGAGCGTCGTCACCGAGATCGGCGCCGGGGCCTTCCTGGTGCTCGGTTTGTTCACCCCGCTGGCCTGTGCGGCCGTCGTCTCGGTGATGCTCGTCGCGGGTCTGCTCGCCCACCGCCGCAACGGCTTCTTCGTCTTCAAGGAGGGCTACGAGTACGTCCTCACCCTCGCCGTCGTCGCCCTGGCACTGGCCGTACTGGGACCGGGCCGGGTGTCCGTGGACGAGGCGAGCGGCATCGACGTCACCGGCTGGGCGGGCGGCGCCCTCGCCCTGGGCGTCGCCGTGGCGGCCACGGCCGGGCTGCTCGCCGTGTTCTGGCGCCCCGCACCCCCCGAACAGGAGGCAAGCTGATGCGAGTCGGTTTCATCGGGCTGGGCAGCCAGGGCGCGCCCATGGCCCGCAGGATCGTGGCCGCCGGGTTCGAGACGACGCTCTGGGCACGCCGCCCCGCCACCCTGCTCCCCTTCGAGGACACCTCGGCGAAGCGTGCCGGGTCCCCCGCCGAACTGGCGTCGGTCAGCGACCTGGTCTGTGTGTGCGTCGTGGACGACGCCGACGTGGAGGAGGTCCTCACCGGAGGGTCCGGCGTCCTGTCGGGCCTGCGCCGGGGCGGGGTGGTCGCGGTGCACAGCACCGTCCACCCCGACACCTGCCGCCGCCTCGCCGACGTGGCCCGCACCCACGGGGTCACCCTCATCGACGCGCCCGTCAGCGGCGGCGGACCGGCCGCGGCGGAGGGCAGGTTGGTGGTGATGGCCGGGGGAGAGCAGGGCACCGTCGCCTACTGCCGCCCGGTCTTCGAGACCTACGGCGACCCGGTCGTCCACATGGGCCCGCTGGGGGCCGGCCAGGTGGCCAAGCTCCTGAACAACGTCCTGTTCACCGCCCACCTCGCCACCGCCGCGAGCACTCTCGCCCTCGGCCGGGACCTGGCCGTCGACCCCGCCGCCCTGGCCCGTGTCATCTCCCACGGCAGCGGCAGGAGCTTCGCCCTGGACCGGGTCACCGCCGCGGGCGGCACCCTCGACCGGCTGGCCGCCCACGCCGGACCGCTGCTGCGCAAGGACGTCCGCCTGCTCACGGACGTCGCCACGACCGCGGACGCGGCCACGGGCGTCGTCACCTCGACCGCGCGGGAGGCGCTGGCGCTGATGGACCAGATGCGCTGAGCCGCGAAACCCGGTGGTGAGCGTCTCGCCGCCCCCGGTAGGGTCACCGCGTTCCGACCCACCCCGCACGGAGAGCGACTCCCCATGACCGGCCCCCGACCGACGACGACCCTCTGGCGCCCCACCGGCCCCGTCGAGCTGGACCTGGTCCGCGAGCTGAACTGGCGCGCCTGGCCGCCCCGGCAGCCCGAGCAGCCGATCTTCTACCCCGTCCTGAACGAGGACTACGCCGTGAAGATCGCCCGGGACTGGAACGTCAAGCACGACGGCGCCGGCTTCGTGACCCGCTTCGAGGTCGACTCGGAGTTCCTGCGTCGCTACCCCGTCCAGCAGGCGGGCGGCGAGACGATCCTGGAGCTGTGGGTGCCGGCCGAGGAACTCGACGAGTTCAACGCGCACATCGTCGGCGAGATCGAGATCGTCCACGAGTTCCGTTGACGGTGACCGCGCCTACGAGCGGGCCAAGTGGCGCATCGTCAGGGCCAGTTGCAGGCGGAACCGGTCCTGAGGGGTGCGCACCGGCCAGCCCAGCAGATGCTCGGCGTGCGCCAGCCGGTCCTGGAGCGTGGAGTGGTGCACGTTGATCTCCGCGGCGGCCGCCCGCAGACTCGCCGTCGACGCGACGGCGTGCAGCGTGGCCAGGAGCCACGGTGTCGCCGCGGCCGCCGACTCCAACGCGAGGACGTCGGGCGGGGGTTCGGCCCCCGGTACGACGAGACCGGCGAGGAGAGCCGTGCCGCCCAGCTCGTCGGCGTACACCACACGCTGACCGGGATCCTGTGCGGTGCCCTCCGCGGTGAACCGCAGCGCGGTGCGCGCCGCGGCCCAGGACTGCGGCAGGTCGAGCACGGGCACGGCGGGGCCCACACCCAGACGGCCGCCGGGAAGTTCCGCGGCGCGCTGCTCGGGGACGATCCGGGGCAGACCGTCGGCGGCGGCCACGGCGCGCGCGGGCGCCGCCGGGTCGAGGCCCAGCCGCCGCGCCGCGTGCAGCCGGGCCGCCTCCGGGGCCGTGGCGTCCAGCAGTGTCTCCACCAGGGCCGGATCCTCGACCGGGGCCCGGCCGCGGGTGCGGTCGAGGACGAGCCGCACGGCACCGGCGGCCCGTTCCAGGATCACGGCGTCCACCACGCTCGGCTCCGCCGCCCGCTCCAGCCACAGCGCGGGCACCCCGCCGGGCGTCAGCGCCGCCGACGGCCAGGCCGGATCCGGTGGCAGATCCGAGTCGCGGCGCGCACCGTCCGCCGTCACCCGCACCTGCACCCGCCGGTCCGCGTCGACCAGCCGCGCGGGCACCCCGGCCAGTACCGCGGCCCCGCGCACCAGTGCCTCCAGACCGGCCCGTGACTCGGCCAGCCGGTCGAAGTAGGCGATCACCTGGACGGCGGCACCGGCGTCCGGGTCCAGCGCGGTCAGGCGCCCGGCCAGCTCTTTCATGGGTCCATGGTGCGGCATGCGGTGCCCGGCCGGGAGCCCCGCGGCTCACTCCGGGCACCACCCGGTGTCCGGGCGCCGCACGCTCACGTGTCGAGGAGCCTGCGCAGCCAGTCCAGATGCGCCGCCCGGGTCCGCTGGGACAGGGCCGCCTGCGGGGCGAAACCGTCGAAGCCGTGGAAGCCGCCCGGCCACACATGCAGCTCGGCGATCCCGCCGGCCTGCCAGATCCGGGAGGCGTAGGCGACGACCTCGTCCCGGAAGGTCTCCGCGGAACCCACGTCCAGGAACGCCGGGGGCAGCCCGGTCAGGTCCTCGGCGCGGGCCGGTGCCGCGTACCCGGGAACGTCCGGGCCACCGCGCAGCTCACCGAGCAGGGCCGTCCAGCCGGTCTCGTTGGCCGTACGGTCCCAGACGCCCAGACCCGCCATCTGGTGCGCGGACGGGGTGTCGTTGCGGTCGTCCAGCATCGGGCACATCAGCACCTGGCCGAGCGGCCGCGGGCCCTTGCGGTCCCGGGTGAGCAGGGCGAGGGCCGCGCACAGTCCGCCGCCCGCGCTGGCGCCCGCGAGGACGATCCGCTCCGGGTCGGCACCCAGTTCCCCGGCATGCTCCGCGGTCCAGACCAGCCCGGCGTACGCGTCCTCGATCTGCGCGGGATAGGGGTCCTCCGGGGCCAGCCGGTACTCCACCGACACCACGACGGCGTCCAGCTCCTTCGCCCAGGCCAGCGCCACGTCCACGCCCACCCGGTTGGTGCCGAGGACCATGCCGCCGCCGTGCACGTGGTAGACGACGGGGCGCGGACCCGCGGCCGAGGGCGCGGCGGGCCGGCAGATCAGCAGCGATATCTCGGGCGCGCCCTCGGGACCCGGCACCACACGGTCCTCGACCTCGAAGAACCCGTCGAGCGTCAGGTCGAGCTCGGCGAGCATCTGGATGCCGGGGCCCTGGCGTATCTGCTCGATGTCCTCCAGGGTCATCCCCGGGGAGATGAACTCCTTGATCAGTTCCAGGGCTCCGGCGAGCTCCGGGTCGAACGGCGGCGGTACCAGGCTCATGTCTTCTCCTCACGCGAGAACGCGGCGGCTCGTGCGGACATGATTCGCGCCCTGCCCGCCGGCCGGGGCGCCGCCGTACGGCGGAACCTGCCCGCCGTACGGCGGGTGGCACCGGAGCGACCTGTGACCTTGCCATGTCATGACTTATTGTTCACCCGACAAGGGTGGAAGGGACCAGACCCTGAGGCAACGCTGTGGAAGCCCCACCCGCACCAGGAGTAACAAGTGAACGTGTCCCTCTCCGTCTGGCTGCTGACGGTAGCCGCCCTGTGCGTGCTCGTCGCCGTCGACTTCTTCATCGGCCGCAAACCCCACGACGTGTCGATCAAGGAAGCCGGCATCTGGACGGTCGTCTGGGTCGTCCTGGCCTGTCTCTTCGGCATCGGCCTGCTCATCTTCAGCGGCGGAAAGCCGGCCGGTGAGTTCTTCGCCGGGTTCATCACCGAGAAGTCGCTCAGCGTCGACAACCTCTTCGTCTTCGTCCTGATCATGGCGAAGTTCTCGGTGCCCACGCAGTACCAGCAGCGGGTCCTCATGGTCGGCGTGCTGCTGGCCCTGGTGCTGCGTGCCGGGTTCATCGCGGCCGGCGCGGCGATCATCTCCACGTTCTCCTGGGTTTTCTACCTCTTCGGCGCCTTCCTGATCTGGACCGCCTGGAAGCTCGTCCAGGACGCCCGCAAGGACCAGCACGAGGAGGAGTACCAGGAGAACAAGCTCCTCAAGATGGTCGAGCGGCGCTTCGGCGTGGCCGACCGCTACCACGGCACCAAGCTGTGGATCGAGGAGAACGGCAAGCGGGTCATGACCCCGATGCTGGTCGTCATGCTCGCGATCGGCTCCACCGACGTGCTGTTCGCGCTCGACTCCATCCCCGCCATCTACGGCCTCACCGAGGACCCGTACATCGTCTTCACGGCGAACGCGTTCGCGCTGATGGGGCTGCGCCAGCTGTACTTCCTCATCGGCGGCCTGCTGAAGAGGCTCGTCCACCTCAGCTACGGCCTGTCGATCATCCTCGGCTTCATCGGCGTCAAGCTGGTGCTGCACGCCCTGCACGAGTCCGGCGTCCATGTGCCCGAGATCAGCATCCCCTTCTCGCTCGGCTTCATCGTGCTGGTCCTCGCCGTCACGACCTTCACGAGCCTCAGGGCCTCCAGGAAGCAGGAGGAGCAGGAAGCGCGGGTGTCCTAGCCGAGCCTCTTGACTTCGAGAGCGCTCCAGCACCTAGCGTCACCAGGGTCGGTGAAGACCTTGGTGAACGGAGACGGCCATGCGCGTGGGCGTGCACATCAACCGGTTCGACCATCCCGGGGGAGCGCCCGCGCTCGGCGCCGAACTGGCCGCCGCGGGCGACGCCGCCGAGGCCGCGGGACTGAGCTGGCTGTCGGTGATGGACCACTACTTCCAGATGGAGTTCAACGACCGGGCCGAGGACCCCATGCTGGAGGCCTACACGACCCTCGGCTATCTCGCGGCCCGCACCTCCACGGTCCGGATCGGGGCCCTGGTGACCGGGGTGACCTACCGTCACCCCGGACTGCTCGCCAAGATCGCCACCACGCTCGACGTCCTGTCCGGCGGCCGGGCCACCCTCGGGATCGGCGCCGCCTGGTACGACCGGGAGCACGCGGGCCTCGGTGTGCCGTTCCCGCCCCTCGCCGAACGCTTCGAGCGGCTGGAGGAGACCCTGCGGATCTGCCTCCAGATGTGGGACCCGGACGCGAACGGCCCCTTCGAGGGCAAGCACTACCGGCTCGCCGAGACGCTGTCCGTACCGGCCCCGGTCAGCGACCCGCGCCCCGAGATCATGATCGGCGGAGGCGGCGAGAAGAAGACGCTCCGGCTGGTCGCCCGGTACGGCGACGCCTGCAACCTGTTCACCACCACGCCCGAGGAGGTCGCGCACAAGCTCGACGTCCTGCGCGGCCACTGCGACACCGAGGGCCGCGACTACGACACGATCCGCAAGACCGTCGCCTACTCCGGTGACCCGCTCGCCACCGGTGACCTCGACGCCTTCACCCGGGACATCACGGGCTACACCAAGCTCGGCATCGACACCGTGATCCTCTCCCCGCGCACGGGGGAGCCGGCGGCGTTCATCGAACGGTTCGCGGCCCCCGCCGTTCAGCGGCTGGCGGGACTCGACTGAGGGACGGCGGGCCGGCCGCGGGAGACGATCCGCATCCCGCGGTCGTCGATCATCCGCACCTGGAGCGAGCCGCAGCCGCACCGCGTCCACACCGTGCGGCCCGCCGCGGTGTTGTGCCGGGACACCACCTGGAAGGGCTCGGCACCGTCCGGCCATCCGCAGTGCGGGCAGACCGTGCCGGCCGTGGTCGTGCCGGTCGTGCCGGTCGTGCTGGTCATGGGAACTCCTTGTACGTCGTGGCTGGTTGACCGTCGCGACACCATCAGGGTGCGACCTCGCCACCATGCACGTCCAGGTTGACTTTCCGGACCCGACCTTGAAGCGTGGACTTCATGATTGACCTCCGCCGGCTTCACGTCCTGCGAGCGGTCGCGCACTACGGCACGGTGACCGCGGCCGCCCGCGCCCTGCACTTCACCCCGTCCGCCGCCTCGCAGCAGATCCGTCAGCTCGCCCGAGACCTCGGCGTGGACCTTCTCGAACCACAGGGCCGGGGTGTCCGCCTGACCCCGGCCGCCGAGAGCCTGCTCGCACACGCCGACGCCATCCAGGCCCGCTGGGAACAGGCCGAACTGGACCTGCGCGCCGAACAGGAGTCTCCCGCGGGGCCGTTGCGGGTCTGCGGGTATCCGGTGGCGATCTCGGTGCTGCTGGCGCCGATGGCGGTCCGGCTCAAGGAGCGGCATCCGCGCCTGGCCGTGCGCATCCACGAGGCGGGCGTGCCGGAGAGCTTCGATCTGCTCTTCGAGGGTGAGGTCGACCTCGCGATCGTGGAGGCCACCCCGCAGAACCCGCCGCTGAGCGACGCCCGCTTCGACCAGCAGCCGCTGCTGGACGACCCGTTCGACCTGGTCGTGCCCGACGGTCATCCGCTGGCCGGGCGCGAGCGTGTCGACCTCTCGGACGCGGCGCACGAGGACTGGATCGCGCCCATGCCGGACAGCCCCTGCCGTACGCACGTCATGTCCGCGTGCGGGGAGGCCGGTTTCAGCCCCGCCGTGGTCCACCAGGCGGTGGACTGGAACGTCACCGCCCATCTGGTCGCCCACCGGCTCGGCATCGCACTGATCCCACGACTGGCCCAGCTCACTCCGGACCTGCCCGTCACCCGGGTGCCCTGTACGGGCAACCCGCACCGCAGGATGCTCACCTGCACGCGCCGAGGGGGACATGAACGCCCCGCGGTCGAGGCCGCGTTGACGGAGTTGCGAATGCTGGCGCCGGGGGCCGTGGCCTGAGCGTTGTCAGTGCCGTTTGGCACCATGGGGATCATGAGCCGCAACATCAGCTACAACACCGCCGACCAGAACGACATCATCGGCTTCCTCGGCGCCGGTGAACTGACGGCGGACCAGCAGCGCATCCTCGGCAATGTCCGCAAGTACGCCGAGGCGCACCAGGCCGACCTCGAACGGCAGGGCGTCGACTGGGGCCTGACCGTCCCCGAGGCGCTGGAGCACCTCGTCGCGGGCCGCGCCGACTCGGACGCCGAGTGCGCGGGCAACGCCTACTACACCGCCCTCCAGAAGATCATCGACCGGAACGGCAGCGACCCGTCCCAGGTGGGCACGTTCTCCAGGCCCTCGACCTTCTTCGGGCTGATGGACGACGAGCTGCGCCGCCTCGGTGTCCCCGCCGACCTGCTGCCGGGCGACTTCCTGTTCGCCGGTCCGCCCGACGGCATCCCGTTCCACATCCCGTGCCCCGTGGACGGCACCCCGGACATCGGCCGCCTGCCGCTGGCCAGGGCGAAGCCCGCCGCGGACGCCTACCGCGCCGTCCTGGACCGCGTCGACAGCGCCTTCTCCCATGAACTCGGGCAACTCGCCGGACAGCTGGAGTTCGAGCACGACGAGTGGCGCTCCGCGCAGTCGATCGACTGGTACAGCCAGGACACGATCTTCTTCTCGATCACGGGCTGAACCGGCGCACGGGCGTGAGGGCGCACAGGCATGAGGCCGTCCGCGCATGAGGGCGTTGCGGGCATGGGAAAGGGGCCGGAGCTCCATGCGCTCCAGCCCCTCGCCGCGAGGAGATGATCAGGCGGCAGCGGTCTCGCCGGCGTGGCCGTGCACACGGGCGATGACCTCGGTCAGCTGCTCGGCGACCTCGGCGTCGTCGGCCGGGTGGGTCTCGGCGAAGCGGACCACGGAACCGGGGATGGAGAGCTTGACGTCCTCCAGCACCTTGGCGCCGGCGATGCCCAGCGCCTTGCGGGTCTCGTCCTGCGCCCACACGCCGCCGAACTGGCCGAACGCGGTGCCGACCACCGCGGCCGGCTTGCCGCCGAAGGCGCCGGCGCCGTACGGACGGGACAGCCAGTCGATGGCGTTCTTGAGGACGGCCGGGATGGTGCCGTTGTACTCGGGGGAGAAGAGCAGGAAGCCGTCGGCGGCCTGGGCGGCCTCACGCAGCTTGGCGGCCGGGGCCGGGACGCTGCCCTCGACGTCGATGTCCTCGTTGTAGAACGGGATCTCGGCCAGGCCCTCGAAGAGCTCGACGCTCGCACCCTCGGGAGCGAACTTGACGGCCGCCTCGGCCAGCTGGCGGTTGTGCGAACCGGCGCGAAGGCTGCCGACGAGCGCAAGGATGCGAACAGACATGCGAACTCCAAGATGCTGAAACACTGCCGTCACAAATACGGACCGGGGTCCGTTTAAGTTCTACCACCGTAACCGGACCGCGGTCCAGTTTCATTCCCGATGCTTTACGCTGTCTTCATGTCCGCCTCTCTGCCGCCTTTCCCCAGGCCCCAGGAACCCTCGGGTGAGGCCGAGTTGCTCCAGCTCGGCACCCCGGAGGAGGAGCCCTGCCTGCGCGCCGACGCCGCGCGCAACCGGGCGCGGCTGCTGGAGGCGGCCGCCCGGCTGATCGCCGAGCACGGCGCCGCCGGGGTCACGATGGAGGCGGTGGCCGCCGCGGCCCAGGTCGGCAAAGGAACCGTCTTCCGCCGCTTCGGCGACCGCACCGGCCTGCTGATGGCGCTCCTCGACCACTCGGCGAAGAAGCTCCAGGAGGACTTCCTCGGCGGCCCGCCGCCCCTGGGCCCCGGCTCGCCCCCGCTGGAACGGCTGCGGGCGTTCGGCGTGGCGGTGCTGTACCGCACGGCCGAGCAGCTGGACCTCTACCTGGCCGCCGAGCCGGAGCCGACCCGCCGGTTCTCCCATCCGTCGCACCGCGCGCTCACCATGCACGTCACGGTCCTGCTGCGCCAGATCGTGCCGGACGCCGACTGCGAACTGCTGGCGCGGACGCTGCTCGGATATCTCGACCCCGCCCTGATCCACCACCTGACCAGGGAGTGCGGGATGCCCATGGAGCGACTGGAGGCCGGCTGGGCCGATCTGGTGGCCCGTGTGACGGGCACCGGGGCGACCCACTGAGGAACGGCTCGCACAGGTTCTGCAAAGATGCGTGACGTCATGGTGCAGATACCGAAAACGCCCGCCCCCGCGTCGCCCGCACCGCGCTCCGTGCCCACGAGCGCCGATGTGGCCCGTCTGGCCGGCGTCTCGCGCGCGACCGTCTCCTACGTCCTCAACAACACCAGTGCCGTCCGGATCAGCGAGCCCACCCGCCGCCGTGTCCACGAGGCCGCGAAGGAACTCGGGTACGTGCCGCACGCGGCCGCCCGCAGCCTGCGCGCCGGACACAGCCGCCTGGTCCTGATGCCCGCCCCCACCATCCCCGTCGGCCAGCTCTACGGCCAGTTCATCAACGAACTCCAGTGGGCCCTCAGCCGCCTCGACTACACCGTCGTGCAGCACGGCAGCGTCGGACTGCACGGCGACGAGGCCGCCCGCGCCTGGGCCGAACTGCGCCCGGTCGCCGTCCTGGTGCCCGGCGCCGGGCTCGGCCCGAAGGGCGTCGCCGTCCTCAAGCGCTCCGGCGCCCGTGCCGTCGTCACCCTCGGCCCCGAGTCCGTCGAGGGCGCCCACGCCCTGCTCATGGACCACGAGGCCGTCGGTCACCGAGCCGGCACCCACCTGTACGAGCGCGGCCGGCGCCGCATCGGCGTGGTCGTCCCCGAGGAGGCCGGCCTGGAGGCCTTCTCGCTGCCCCGCCTCGAAGGCGTCCGCAACGCCCTGCGCGGCACCGACGCCACCGTGACCCATCTGCCCCTCGCCCACACCGAGGAGGCCGGCGCCCGGCTCGCCGCCCGCTGGCACGACCTCGACCTCGACGCGGTGTTCGCCTACAACGACGAGTACGCGATGCTGCTGATGCGCGCCCTCCAGGACCAGGGGATCGACGTGCCCGGCGAGACGGCGCTGATCGGCGCCGACGACCTGATGCTCGGCCGGCTCCTGCGGCCCAGACTGAGCACGGTCCACCTCGAACTGCCCTCCGGCCGCGACCTCGCCGAACTGGTGGACCGCGCGGTGCGCAACCCCGGCTCCGTGCCCGAGACGCACAAGGTACTGGGAGCGACGGTGGTGCACCGCGAGTCCAGCTGACAGCCTGAGCCGCAGGCTGTCACTCACGGGAGGCGTGCCATGCGCACGACGGTCGGCATCATCGGCGGCGGCCCCGCCGGACTGCTCCTCGCCCGCCTGCTGCACCGCGTGGGCATCGACTGCGTCGTCCTGGAGGCCAGGACACGGGAATACGTCGAACAGCGCCAGCGCGCCGGAATGCTGGAGCAGGGCACGGTCGACGCCCTGCGCGAGTGCGGGGCGGCCGAACGGCTGGAGGCGCAGGGCCTCGTCCACCAGGGCATCGAGCTGCGCTTCGACCGGGAGCGGCACCACATCGACTTCCCGGTCCTCACCGGCGGCCGCACCGTCACGATCTACGCTCAGACCGAGATCGTGAAGGACCTCGTCGCCCTCCAACTGGCCGACGGGCCACCGCTGTTGTTCGAGGCGGAGGCGCTCGCCATCGAGAAGCCGGAGTCCGCGACACCCCTCGTGCGGTTCGTGCACGAGGGCCGCGAACAGACCCTGAGCTGCGACTGGGTCGTCGGCTGCGACGGCTTCCACGGCATCGCCCGCGACACCGTCCCCGCCGAGGTGAGCCGCGTCCACGAGCACGACTACCCGTACTCCTGGCTGGGGATCCTCGCCGATGTCGCCCCGTCCTGCGACGAGTTGGTCTACGCCCGCGGCGAGCGCGGCTTCGCCCTGCACAGCATGCGCTCGGCGCGGGTGTCACGCCTGTACCTACAGGTCCCGAACGGCACCGACCCGGACGACTGGTCCGACGACCGCGTCTGGGACGAACTCGCCGCCCGCTTCGCCATCGACGCCGACTGGACCCTGCGCCGCGGCCCGATCACCGCCAAGTCCGTCACCCCGATGCGCAGTCACGTCCACGAACCGATGCGCCACGGACGGCTCCTGCTGGCCGGCGACGCCGCCCACATCGTCCCGCCGACCGGCGCCAAGGGCCTCAACCTCGCGGTGTCCGACGTACGCCTCCTGGGCCGCGCCTTCACCGAGCTGCACCGCACCGGCTCCGAGCGACTCCTGGACACCTACTCGCAGTCGTGCCTCGCCCGCGTCTGGCAGGCGACCGGATTCTCGTACGACATGACGACGATGCTGCACACCCGGCCCGACGCGGACCCCTTCGAGGACCGGCTCCAGCTCGCGCGGCTGCGCCGGATCACCGCATCCCGGCACGCCGCCGCCGAACTGGCCGCGAACTACACGGGACTTCCCCTCCAGTGGTGAGCCCCCACCGGGACGCGGTGTCCCGACAGGCCTGCGGTCACTGGCCGTTCTGCTCGGCGTCGGCCTGCTGCTCGGCGACCGACCTGCGGACCTCGTCCATGTCCAGCTTCCGGGCCTGCCCGATCACATCCGTCAGCGCGGCCTCCGGCAGCGCGCCCGGCTGCGCGAACACGGCCACCCGGTCACGGACGATCATCAGCGTGGGAATCGACTGGATCCCGAAGGCCGCCGCCAGCTCCGGCTGCGCCTCGGTGTCCACCTTGCCGAAGACCAGGTCCGGGTTGGCCTCGGCGGCCTTGTCGTAGACGGGCGCGAACTGACGGCACGGCCCGCACCAGGACGCCCAGAAGTCGATCAGCACGAACTCGTTGTCCGTGACCGTCTGGTCGAAGTTCTCCTTGGTGAGCTCCACGGTCCTGCTCATGGCGTGCATCCCTCTTCCTGGTGTCGGGGCCTGATGTCGGGCGAAGCCGTCGTCGCAAACACGGCGGGCCGCGTAGGTATTCCGCGCGCGTACCCATGTGGCCCGAGCGCACACCACCCACCAGACTGACCCCATGACGGAAACGGAATCCATCGCGCACACCACCTACGACGTAGTGGTGCTCGGGGCCGGGCCCGTGGGGGAGAACGTGGCCGACCGCACCCGTGCGGCCGGTCTCTCCACCGCGGTCGTGGAGAGCGAACTGGTCGGCGGCGAGTGCTCCTACTGGGCCTGTATGCCCAGCAAGGCCCTGCTGCGCCCGGTCATCGCCCAGGCCGACGCCCGACGCCTGCCCGGTCTCGCACCCGCCGTGCAGGGCCCCCTCGACACGGCCGCGGTCCTCGCCCGACGGGACGAGTACACCTCCCACTGGAAGGACGACGGCCAGGTCCGGTGGATCGAGGGCATCGGCGCCGACCTCTACCGCGGCCACGGCCGCCTCACCGGTCCCCGCACGGTCACCGTGGGCGACAAGGTCCTCACCGCCCGGCACGCCGTGGCCGTCTGCACCGGCACCCGCGCCGTCCTGCCCGACCTTCCCGGACTCGACGAGATCAAGCCCTGGACCAGCAGGGAGGCCACCAGCGCCAAGGCCGCGCCCGGCCGGCTGGTCGTGGTCGGCGGCGGGGTCGTCGCCACCGAGATGGCCACCGCCTGGCAGGCCCTCGGCTCCCGGGTCACCCTCCTGGTCCGCGGCAAGGGCCTGCTGAACCGTATGGAGCCCTTCGCCGGGGAACTGGTCCACGAGGGCCTCACCGAGGCGGGCGCCGACGTCCGCACCGGCACCTCGGTGGCGTCGGTGACCCGCGAGAACGGCACCGTCGTGGTCGTCACCGACGCCGGAGAACGCATCGAGGCCGACGAGATCCTCTTCGCCACCGGACGCGCCCCGCGCACCGACGACATCGGCCTCGACACGGTCGGCCTGGCACCCGGCTCCTGGCTGGAGGTCGACGACAGCCTCCGCGTCACCGGCAACGACTGGCTCTACGCCGTCGGCGACGTCAACCACCGCGCCCTCCTCACCCACCAGGGCAAGTACCAGGCCCGCATCGCGGGCGCCGCCATCGCCGCCCGCGCCTCCGGCGTCCCCCTCCTGGAGACGGACCCCTGGGGCGCGCACGCCGCGACCGCCGACCACTCCGCCGTACCCCAGGTCGTCTTCACCGACCCCGAGGCCGCCGCCGTCGGCCTCTCCCTCGCGGAGGCCGAACAGGCCGGCCACCGGGTCCGCGCCGTCGACTACGAGCTCGGCAACGTCTCCGGCGCGAGCCTGTACGGCGAGGGCTACCGGGGCCGCGCCCGCATGGTCGTGGACATCGAACGCGAGATCCTCCTCGGCGTCACCTTCGTCGGCCCGGGCGTCGGCGAACTCATCCACTCCGCCACCGTCGCCGTCGCCGGAGAGGTCCCGATCAGCCGGCTCTGGCACGCCGTACCGTCCTACCCGACGATCAGCGAGGTGTGGCTACGGCTCCTGGAGAGCTACCGCGACAACTGAGTCACGCGGAGCGCCCGCACGGCGCGGTCGTCACGGGTCACCATGACGACCGCGCCCGGACCCGTGCGAGGGGACGTCACGGCAGGTCGAAGCCGAGCGACCGCGCGGCCTCCGCCGGTGTCGGCTGCGCCCATCGCTCCGCCATCGCCCGGGCCGACGACAGCGAACGCGGCTCCGCCCGGTCGAGGTAGAGCGTGCCGTCGAGGTGATCGGTCTCGTGCTGCACGATCCGGGCCGGCCACCCGGAGAACACCTCGTCCACCGCCCGCCCGCGCTCGTCCTCGCCCGTCAGCCGCACCTCGGCGTGGCGCGCCACGACGGCCTGCCAGCCCGGCACGCTCAGACAGCCCTCGAAGAAGGCGGCACGCGCGGTGCCGACCGCGGCGTACGACGGGTTGACCAGCACCCGGAACGGCTGCGGCACCCGTCCGCGCGCCACCCTGATCTCGTCCGGCACCGGCGCCGGGTCCTCGATCACCGCGATCCGCAGGGGTACGCCGACCTGCGGAGCCGCCAGGCCCACGCCCGGCGCCGCGTGCATGGTGACGCGCAGCGCCTCCACGAACCGGGCCAGCAGCGCGGGGTCCAGCTGCCCCTCGAACCGCTCGGTGCCGCGGCGCAGCACCGGATCGCCGGCCGCCACGATCGGCAGCGGGCCCTCGCCCGCCAGGAGTTCCTCGACCAGATCGGCAAGGGGCGCGTGATGACGGGGAGTTGCCATCGCGCCAGGATGCCACGCCCCCCTCCCCACCCACGTGTGACGCAGGTCACTTCGATCTCCGGGAACTCGAAGGCCTCATCCCCCGACTACTGGACCGGTACCGCCGAGAAACGTCCCCTGCCCCAGAAAAGAACCGCCGATGACCTCCGCTCTCACGAGGACCACGGACGAGGCCCCGAAAGCCGCCGATCCGACGCCGTCACGCAGCAGTTGGGCGCCGCTCCGCCCCCTGATGCTGCGCCTGCACTTCTACGCCGGACTGCTGGTCGCGCCGTTCCTTCTGGTGGCCGCCTGCACCGGACTCCTCTACGCCGCTTCCTTCCAGGCCGAGAAGATCGTCTACGCCGACGAGCTGACCGTCTCCGAGGTCGGCGACACCAAGCTGCCCATCTCCGAGCAGGTCACCGCCGCCCGCAAGGCCCACCCCGAGGGCACCGTCGCGGCCGTCCGCCCCTCCCCGGAGGACGACGCCACGACCAGGGTCCTGCTGTCCGGCGTCAAGGGCGTCGACGCCGACCACACCCTCGCCGTCTTCGTCGACCCGTACACCGCCGAGGTCGAAGGCGCCCTGGAACAGTACGGCTCGACCGGCGCACTGCCCCTGCGCACCTGGATCTCCGGGCTGCACCGCAATCTGCACCTCGGTGAGACCGGCCGCCTCTACAGCGAGTTCGCGGCGAGCTGGCTGTGGGTGATCGCGAGCGCGGGCCTGGTGATGTGGTTCACCCGCCGCCGGGCCCAGCGCAAGCTGCGCGGGACCAGCGGGCGGCGCCGCACCCTCGGCCTGCACGGCGGCGTCGGCGCCTGGGCCGCCGCCGGGTTCCTCTTCCTGTCGGTGACCGGTCTGACCTGGTCCACCTACGCCGGCGCCAACATCGACGTACTGCGCACCGAACTGCACCAGGCCACCCCGTCGATCTCCGCGGCCGCGGGCGGCGACCACTCCGGGCACGGCGCGTCCGCCTCGGCCGGGGACGCCGAGCACGGTGTGGGCCTCGACAAGATCCTGGCGGCGGCGCGGGCCGAGGGGCTCGGCGACCCGGTCGAGATCGTCCCGCCCGCCGACGAGTCGTCGACGTACGTGGTGAAGCAGGTGGGGCGCAGCTACCCCACGAAGCAGGACGCGGTGGCCGTCGACCCGACCTCCGGCGAGGTCACCGACGTGCTGCGGTTCGCCGACTACCCGGTGCTGGCCAAGCTGACCCGCTGGGGGATCGACCTGCACACGGGCGTCCTGTTCGGCCTGGTCAACCAGATCGCCCTGATGCTGCTCGCGCTCTCGCTGATCCTGTTGATCGTGTGGGGCTACCGGATGTGGTGGCAGCGCGGCCGCGGCTCCGCCTTCGGCCGTCCGATCCCGCGCGGGGCCTGGCAGAAGGTGTCCCCGCTGATCCTGCTGCCGTGCGTGGCGGCCATCGCGGTCCTCGGGTACTACGTCCCGCTCCTCGGCATTCCGCTGGCCGCGTTCCTCGTCGTCGACATCGTGCTCGGCGAGATCAGCCACCGGCGGGGCCGCCGCGCCGACGCGGCGGCCTGACCGCAGGACAGCACAGGGGGCCCGGTTCCGTGACGGAACCGGGCCCCTGCTGTCGTGCTCGGCTCAGAGCGTGTCGAAGTCACCCGCGAGCGCGGAGGCGAGGCGGATGTGCGGCCCGGCCTCCTCGTGCCGCCCCTGCCGCTCCAGCGTGCGGCCCAGCATCAGGCGGGCGTACTGCTCCACCGGGTCGCGCTCCACGATGATGCGCAACTCGGTCTCCGCGCGCCGCAGTTGGGCCGAGTGGTAGTAGGAGCGCGCCAGCAGCAGCCGCGGTCCGGTCTGCTCCGGCACCTCCTCGACCAGCCCGTCCAGTACGCGCGCCGCGGCGGCGTAGTCCTTGGCGTCGAAGAACATCCGCGCGCGCTCCCAGCGCTCCGCCGGTGTTCCGTGGTCGTAGTACGTCATCTCCACTCTGACCTCCTTCGAGGCCGTCAACGGAGAAGAGTTGTTCGATATTCCACTACTCGTTGAGGGTGGCGAGCTCGGCGTCGGCGCGCTCGGTGATGAGGGTGAGCACTCGTCCGGCGACGGCGAGATCCTCCTTCGGGATGCCGTCGTAGATCCGGGCCGTGATGGGCGCGGTCTCGGCGGACGTGCGGTCGTACAGCTCCTGCCCGGCGTCGGTGATCCGCACCTGTGACGGCTCCTGGGATGCCAGGAACTTCGCGGCGATCAGCTCGTCGACCACGGAGCGGGCCTCCGCGGCGGCGATCTTCAGGGAGCCGACGACGGTGTCGACGAGGTGGTCCCGCTCGACGGGTCCCTCGGCGACGGCCATGACCCGGAGGGTGACGGACTGCTGGAACGTGGCCCCGTGGCGGGCCAGTACCCGCTCCAGGACCCCGCGGGCCGCGTAGTGGGCCAGGGCTATGCCCCTGGAGTCGAGTAGGGGAGTGGTGGTGGTCATGGCTGCTCCTTGTCGGGCTCGCCGGTGCCGGCGAGCGGATCCAGAGGTGCGTCGAGCAGGGTCGCCAGATCGTGCTTGAAGTCCCGGGTGCGCTCGCTGTCCTGACCGCCGAACGGTGCCAGCAGCTGCTCCAGGAGCCCCTGGACGACCTTGATGGCCTGCCGGGTCGTGTCGCGGCCCTGCTCGGTGAGGGCCAGCTGCACGGCGCGCGGGTCGCGCGGGTCGCGGGTGCGCTCCAGGAGGCCCGCGGACTCCAGCGAGCGCGCCAGCTTGGACACGTAGAGCGGCTCCAGTCCCACGTGGTCGGCGAGGCGCCGCTGGCTGGGGCGCTCGCCGGTGCGCTGCATGCCGTACAGCGACGCCACCAGCGAGTACTGCGCATGGGTGAGCCCCAGCGGAGCCATCGCGCGGTCCACCGCGGTCCGCCACTTCATCGACAGTCGCCACACCAGGAAGCCGGGTGTGGCCTTCTCGGAACCCTCGCTCATGACGAATACAGTACATGGCTACTATGTGCATGGCTACTATTTCTCGAACGGGCCGGGACGCCCGGACAGCCCGGACGACGGACTGACGGGACGCCTCTCGCGGGTCTAGGTTGGGCGCCATGAGCAATCTTGATCGCGAGGCGGCTCCCGCCCTGTGCGGCGGCCGCGGCTTCGTGGTGGCGGAGCCCGTTCGCGAACTCCTCAGCCCTCGCACCGTCAAGCTCGGCGAGTCCACCGAGGTCCGCCGGCTGCTGCCCAACCTGGGACGGCGCATGGTCGGCGCGTGGTGCTTCGTCGACCACTACGGCCCCGACGACATCGCCGACGAACCCGGCATGCAGGTGCCGCCCCACCCCCACATGGGCCTGCAGACGGTGAGCTGGCTGCACCAGGGCGAGGTGCTGCACCGCGACTCGACCGGCAGCCTCCAGACGATCCACCCGCGCGAGCTCGGCCTGATGACCTCCGGACGGGCCATCAGCCACTCCGAGGAGAGCCCCAAGTCGCACGCCCGCTTCCTGCACGGCGCCCAGCTGTGGGTCGCCCTCCCCGACAGCGACCGCCACACCGACCCGCGCTTCGAACACCACGCCGACCTGCCGGTCGTCACGGCCCCCGGCCTCACGGCCACCCTGATCCTCGGCACCCTCGACGGCGCGACCTCGCCCGGAACGACGTACACCCCCATCGTCGGCGCCGACCTGACCCTCGCCCGCGGCGCGGACGTACGCCTCCCGCTGGAACCGGACTTCGAGTACGCCGTGCTGTCCATGTCCGGCGAGGCCCGGGTGGACGGCGTTCCGGTCCTGCCCGGCTCCATGCTCTACCTCGGCTGCGGCCGCACCGAACTGCCCCTGCGCGCCGACTCGCAGGCCTCCCTGATGCTCCTGGGCGGCGAGCCGTTCGAGGAGGAGCTCATCATGTTCTGGAACTGGATCGGGCGGTCCCAGGAAGAGATCGTGCAGGCGCGTCAGGACTGGATGGAAGGACGACGATTCGGCGAGGTGAAGGGCTACGACGGAGCTCCGCTCCCGGCTCCGGAACTGCCGCCCGTGGCGTTGAAACCACGCGGACGGGTGCGTTGACCTGCGGAGACGCTTGAGCGCGGGCTGTGATGTCGGGTGGCGGGCTTTGAGGCGGCGCAGCGTCCTGCTGCGGGGCGGCTGCGGCAGAGCTCTCAATCGGGCTGTGGACCCAAGCCCGCCAAGGGCGGCAATGCCGCCACCGAATTCTGGGTCCGGGTCGGTAACGCCACGAAGCAGCTGCACGGCGACGACCTCCTGCGGTACCTGGAAGAGCACTGGGGGTGAGCCGGGTCAGGTTCAATCGCCCGCAAGTCACGGACCAGCCAGCTGTAGGCCAAGTTTGCTGCCTGCTGTTCAAGGCCCGTCGAGAGCTGTTGCTCCTGCAAGGTCGGAAGGCGGAAAACGGATGAGTGGACGGCGGGGATCTGCTGCCAGGGATCGTTCGGCACGTTCGGCACGTCCGGTTCTTGGGTGAGACTCATGTCGACGGCCGTGGCGTCGTGATGGATGGTGAGGAACACTCCGTACCGGTGACCGTGTGTGGTCGCCAGGATGGATAATCCCCCGCATGGACCAGGGAATTGCGGCGTTGCTGGGTGCAACGGTAGGTGTTGTAGGCACCGTTGCGGCGTCGACGATCTCCAGTGCGTCGACCCGGCGGCAGCTGGAGGGGCAAGCCAAAGCCGAGCACTCCCAGTGGCGCAGACAACTGCGGCGCGACGCCTACAGCGCCTTTCTGGCCCCGGCCAACGAGTCTCGCAGCGCTCTGAAGACGGCTGCACGAGCGCTGGTTGGCGATGCCCCGGATCTGGCGGAAGCTGATCGACGGCTCCAGATAGCGCAAGATCAGTTGGCGCTGGTGCAGGCGGCTTGGGCCAGCCTCGCAGTCGAGGGACCCGAGTCGGTGGAGCATGCCGCCCACAGCGTCCACCTGGGGCTCCACTCGATGCATACGACGCTTCTCGCCTGGCGCGAATCCTCGGGGGCCTCGGATCGCAACGTCAACTTCGTGGAGCGCCACGCCGTCGAGGTGACCATGGTCTCCGAGCGCCTCGGCAACTTCACGTCGGCGGCTCGCGGCGCCTTGGACGACACGGACATTCCCTCGAACAGGCGCAAGTGAGGGTGCGGCGCCGACCCCGCCCCGGAAAGGTCATCAGTCCCCGCGACGTCTGCCCGGGCACCTGGTTCGCCCGGCTGTCGTACGGTCAGGCCCGCGCCCTGCTGGACGAGCGCACGGCCGTCGGTGGTGTACCGGGAACGGGCTGGGATCTTCACGAGTGGCGGCATTTCGGTCTCACCCACCTCGGCGAGGCGGACGGCAGCAGGAGCTGACCGCAGTCGGCCCAGAGGCCCCGATGGCGCATCACTGCGGGTAGCGCACGATCAGCTGGGCCTCGACGTCTCAGTCGGGTGCCTGATGAAGGTGCGGGACGTCAGCGGCCCAACTGCCGTGCAGGCCCGGGGTCGATCAGGACAGAGTCCGTGAGCTGCCCGCCGACGCGAGCCATGCCGGCAAAGACGATGAGGTGCTCTGTCGTACCCGAGGAATGGGCGGCGGACTCCTGTGCCGCTCCGGAGCGGATGCGAACCCGGTCGCCCAGGTGTCCATGTCCCCCAAGGGCCGCCGGGTTATTGGCCGTTGAGGGGCCGTCGGCCTCGGATGTGACACCCAATCAGACGATGTGGCTGGTAGTCCACAGAGCTGCGGCGACAGATGAATTCAACGGCCCTCGATGCCAGCGACTGCCGGGTTGCCGTGTCGCGCTGCGCCCCATGATGGAGGCGGCCCGGAAGAACGGCAGCGGCCAGAAGACGGGGAAGGTCGCGCTGAAGTGGGGGAAGCCGGCCGCAGGGGATCGACACCCAGCCGCGGGTCGCCGTACGGCGCCCGCTGGTTCTCGTAGCGCGTGACGAGCCAGGGTGTGCGCCGTCCTCCAACCGGGCACGGGTGGCGGGACGTTCGGTCCGCAGTCGCAGCATCTCCGGGGGCGGGTCGCAGGGGCAGCCGGGCGCGCGGGCCATGGGGAAGTCGGGAACGGTCTCGGTCGTCTTACTCCTCTCGCTCCTCGGGGTGGGGGGAAGGGAGTTGACGTCATGGAAGCCCTCGAAGCCGACAACTGCCGGTCGTCCGGCTGACAGGAACCGGATCCGGCCGGAACTCACGGCCCGCGCACGGCGATCCCGCCACGTCCGTCCCACAGGAATCAACAAGCTCTGTGAGAACGATTGACGCGACCTCGGCCTCCTTCTACCTTCTGATCGACTTACCGAACCTCGTTCGATATATCGGCAATCGGTGTCCCCTTGGAGAAGCGAATGAGCGCAGTCCCCCACCTTTCGCGTCGACGGTTCCTGGGCGCGGCCGCGACCGTGCCGCTGGCCACCACCGGCGCGCTGGCCCTCGGTGCCGGCACCGCCCACGCCGCCGACTCGGCGTACGTCATGGGCTACTTCACCGAGTCCAACACGATGCTGGAGGCCAACTACGGCCTGCATCTCGCCGTCAGCACCGACGGTCTCCAGTGGACGCCGCTGAACCAGAACGCCCCCGTGGTGACCCCGACCCTGGGCGCGCAGGGGCTGCGCGACCCGTTCATCATGCGCAAGCAGAACGGCGCCTTCGTGGTGCTGGCGACGGACCTGAACGGCACCGACTGGACGTACGACAGCGTCTACATCCACGTCTGGGACTCCACCGACCTGCGCACCTTCACCGGCTACCGGCTGCTGAAACTGCACGACATGACCGACACCCACAGCTGGGCGCCGGAGGCCTACTGGGACGCCTCGCGCGGCCAGTACGGCATCCTCTACTCGTCGGTGAACAGCAGCGGCCACAACGTCATCATGGTCAGCTACACCACCGACTTCGTGACCACCTCGGATCCGCAGGTCTTCTTCGACCCCGGCTACGACGTCATCGACGGCGACCTGGCCGTGGACGTCAACGGCGTCAACTACCTGTACTTCAAGAAGAACCAGACCCTCGCCGGTGCCCGCTCCACCTCCCTGACGCCGGGCAGCTTCACGGAGTTCGGCACGGCCGCCGCGCACGGCGGCACCGAGGCCCCGACCCTGGTGAAGTCCCTGACGACCGGCACCTGGTACCTGTGGGGCGACACCTACACGCCCAACGGTGTCTTCTACGCCTGGCAGTCGAGCGATCTGGCGGCCGGCACCTGGACGGCCGTGAACCAGCGTCTCTACACACAGCCGCTCAACTCCAAGCACTGCACGATCGAGACGATCACCTCGGCCGAGTACACCAACCTCGTCGCCAAGTGGGGTGCCCCGGCCTGGAACCGGATCAAGTCGTACAACTATCCGGCCCGTTACGTGCGCCACAGCAACTACGTCGGCCGGATCGACGAGTACCCCTTCGACCCGTACACCGACTCGCAGTGGAAGCTCGTGCCCGGTCTCGCCGACAGCGCCGGTGTCTCCTTCCAGTCGGTCAACTACCCGACCCGCTATCTGCGGCACTACAGCTACAACCTGCGGCTGGACGTGAACGACGGCACGTCCGCGTTCGCCGGCGACGCCACCTTCTACCGTACGGCCGGGCTCGCCGACTCCTCCTGGTCGTCGTTCCGTTCGTACAACAACCCGACCCGCTACATCCGTCACTCGAACTACGTGCTGCGCATCGACCCGATCTCCACGAGCACCGAGCAGCAGGACGCCACGTTCTCCGTCGGGTACTGACGGCCTGGACGGTTTGAACGACTTGGACTACACGTCCAGAAGCTGGACGTGTAGTCTGGATTCATGACGTCCGAGCGAGCACTGCGAGCGGAGCGGGATGCGATCGTCGCCGCCCTGAGACCCGTCGTCGACGGGCTGGTGGCGACGTTCGGCCCCGTGTGCGAGGTGGTGCTGCACGACTACCGCGACCCCGACAGGTCCGTGGTCGCCCTCGCCGGTTCGGTGACCGGGCGTGCGGTGGGCGGGGCGATGAGCGAGATCGGCATGCGGATCGTCGCCCGCGGGGACGCGGCGGGCGACGAGCTCAACTACGTCACCCGGACCCAGTCCGGCAGGACGGTCAAGTCGTCCACGATGGTGCTGAGGGACTCCACGGGCACGGTGTTCGGCGCCCTGTGCGTCAACCTCGACGTGACCGCCGCGAGCGAGGCCCACGCGCTGCTCGGCGCGCTGGCCGGGATCGCCGGCACGCCCGTCGAACTGCCGGTCACCGCCTTCGGCGACGACATCGACTCGGTCGTCGACGCCATCCTCGACACGCACCGCCACCAGCCGTGGGGCGCCCTCGCCCGGACGGAACGCCTCGCGTTGTTCCGGAGCCTCGACGACCGCGGGGTCTTCGCCGTGCGCCGTGCGATCGAGCAGGTCGCGGCCCGCCTCGGTATCTCCCGCGCCTCCGCCTACAGCTACCTCTCCCAGGCCCGCGCCACGATCGCGGACGCGGAGGCGGCTGCCGAGTGACGACCGCGGACGCAGACACCGCGACGACCGCGGACCCAGACACCCTGACGACCGCGGACTCGGACACCGTGACGACCCCCGACGGAGGCACAAAGTGACGACCCCGACCCCGCTTGTCACCCTCGACGACATCCGCGACGCGGCCCAGCGGCTCAAGGGAGTCGCCCACCGCACGCCCGTACTCCGCTCCCGCACCCTCGACGCCCGCGTCGGCGCCGAGACCCTCCTCAAGTGCGAGAACTTCCAGCGCATGGGTGCCTTCAAGTTCCGTGGTGCCTACAACGCGGCCTCCCGGCTGACGCCCGAGCAGCTGTCCCGCGGCATCGCCACGTACTCCTCCGGCAACCACGCCCAGGCGGTCGCCCTGGCCGCCCGCGAGCTCGGCAGCACCGCGGTGATCGTGATGCCCGAGGACGCCCCGCGCTCCAAGCGGGAGGCCACCGTCGGCTACGGCGCCGAGATCGTGACGTACGACCGCTACACGGGCGACCGTATCGCCGTCGCCGAAGCCCTGGCCGCCGAGCGCGGGCTCGCCCTTATCCCGCCCTACGAGCACCCGCACGTCATCGCGGGACAGGGCACCGCGGCTCTCGAACTCCTGGAGGAGGTGGGTGAGTTGGGTGCGCTGCTGGCACCCGTCGGCGGTGGCGGGCTGATCGCGGGCAGCGCCACGGTGGCCAAGGAGCTCCACCCGGGCATCCGGATCGTCGGCGTCGAACCCGAGAGCGGTGACGACACCAAGCGCTCCCTGGAGGCCGGCCGGCGCGTCGAGATCCCGGTGCCCCGCACCATCGCCGACGGTCAGGCGCTGCACACGCCCGGCGAGCTGACGTTCTCGGTGAACCGGCGGCTCGTCGACGCGATCGAGCTGGTCACCGACGACGAGATCCGGGACGCGATGCGGTTCGCGTTCGAGCACCTCAAGATCGTCGTCGAGCCGAGCGGCGCGACTCCGCTGGCCGCGCTGCTGTCCGGTCGGGTGGCGGAACTCCCGGACCGGGTCGGGGTGATCGTCTCCGGCGGGAACGTCGACGCCGCGCGATTCGCGGAACTCTGCGGCGTCCGGTCCTGAGCCGGATCTCCGTCGAATGGCGGCTCCAAGTGGTCGGGCGGACGATGGAGTGGTAGGGGGCCGGCCACCCGCGGCGGTGCACGGGGCCGCCGGGAGGCCTGCCCCGGTCGCGGTGAAGCGCGGCCGGAAGGGAGTGCGTCATGTTGGAAGTGAAGACGCTCGACAAGCCGGACGAGCGGCGTGATTTCCCCCGCGGCCACCTGGAAGCCGTCCATATGACGGACCTCGACTTCGCCGTGGGGACCATGGAGCCGGGCTGGCGCTGGAGCGAGTCCGTCGGCCCCATCGCGGGCACCGAGAGCTGTCAGATGCACCACAACGGTTACGTCGTCCAGGGGCGTATGCACATTCGCATGGACGACGGCGGCGAGGCCGAGGTCGGGCCGGGCGACGTGTTCGTCGTCTCCGCGGGGCACGACGCCTGGGTGGTGGGCGACGAGCAGGTCATCCTGTACGACTTCCAGGGCCAGACAGCGAGGGAGTTCGCGAAGTCGGGCGACTGATCCGCCTGCCGCACGGAAGCCGATCGGTCTGTCCTGCGTCAGGCTCTGGAGCGGGCTCCGCGCCAGACGGGTACACCGATCGGTTTCTCGTGCGTCGCACGGTGACGCCCCGAAGCCCACCCCCGAGACCTGCCAGGTGTACGCGCTCTCCCTCATCGCGCAGCAGGGCGGTCAGATCGGCAGGAGTCGACCCACCAGCGTGCCCAGCTGCTTCACGTTGCGGCACTCGTGCATCTCGACGAGTTCGGCGTACTCCGGCGCGGCGGAGTCGCCGGTACCCCACTGCGTGTGCTGCTCGGGGTTCAACCAGTAGACGCGCCGGGCCCGTTCGGAGATCTGCCGTACGGCCGCGAGGTTGGGGTCGCTCATGTTCGTACGGGCGTCCCCGAGGACGAACACGGTCGTGCGCGGGCCGACCGCGTCGCCGTAGCGCTCCGCGAACTCGCCCAGCGCCATACCGTAGTCACTGCTGCCGTTATAGCCCGTCAGCTCGGCCTGTGACCGGATGCGGGTGCCGAGTCCCGCCGCGTCGGCCGCGCCGTGCTCCAGTAGTCCCGTCACCTCGTCGATCCGGTTGACGAAGGCGAACACCCGCACCTTGCTGAACTGGTCGTGCAGGGCCTGCACCAGCAGCATCGTGAAGTCGGAGAAGCCGGAGACCGAGCCCGACACATCGCACAGCAGCACCAGTTCGGGCCGCGCCGGGCGGCGCCTGCGCAGCACCGGCTTCATCGGCACCCCGCCGGTCGACAACGAACCGCGCAGGGTCCGCCGTAGATCGATCGTGCCCCGGGCCGCCCGGCGCCGACGGGCCGCGAGGCGGGTCGCCAGCTTCCGCGCCAGCGGCTGAACCGTCCTGCGCAGCTCGGCCAGTTGGTCCTTCCCGGCGAACAGGAAGTCGACCCGGTCGGCGGTGGGCCGCACCGCCCGCCGGGCGAGATCGTCCCGATCTCGGCGCTCGGCCACCCGCCGCCGCGCCTCCGTTGCCACCAGCGCGCGGAAGGACTCGATACGCCGCCGGATCTCGTCGTCGAGCAGCCGGTCGGCGAAGCCCGAACTCCCGCCCCGCGCCCGGATGTCGGCGCGGACGCGGGCGAGCAGCGTCTGCGGGCGGAGCCGGTCGAGTGTCTGGTACGACGACCAGCCGTCCGAGGCGGGGGAGGAGCCGTATCCGCCGAAGCCGTCGACGGCCTCGACCGCCAGCCGGGCGATCAGGGCCTCGTCGCCCGCGGCGAGGGCGGCCGCCAGCCGGTCGCGCAGGTCGTCGCGGTCCGTCGTGCCGGCCTCGGGTGCTCCGACGCCCCGCGGGAAGTAGAGGTCGAAGACCGGGTCGAACACCGGCCGTTGGGCCGTGCCGTGCAGCAGTGTCGCCGCCAGTCCCTCGCGCAGCAGTTCCCGGTCCGCGAGGCCGAGCGCCGCCATCGCCCGGGCCGCGTCCACCGTCTCGCCGGTGCCGACACGGACGCCGTGGGCGCGCAGCGCGGCGACGAGCGACGTGAGCCGCTCGGCGACCGGCGTGCTCACAGGGCGTCCAGGTCGAGCTTCGCCGCCGCCCTGAGGACGTCGTCCTGATGCTTGAGGAGGACGCCCAGGGTGTCGCGTACGACGGTCTCGTCGAGTGTGTCGGCGCCGAGCGCGAGGAGGGTGTGCGCCCAGTCGATGGTCTCCGCGACCGACGGGAGCTTGCGCAGGTCCATCGCCCGCAGCGCCCCCACCACCCGGACCACCGACTCGGCGAGCGCCGCGTCGAGCCCCGGCACCTTCAGCCGTACGATGCGGCGCTCCAACTCCTCCTCGGGGAAGCCGATGTGGAGGAACAGGCAGCGGCGCCGCAGTGCCTCGGACAGTTCACGGCTCGCGTTGGAGGTGAGGACGACGAAGGGGCGGCGGGTGGCGGTGATCGTGCCCAGCTCCGGCACGGTGACCTGGAAGTCGCTCAGCACCTCCAGGAGCAGGCCCTCGACCTCGACGTCCGCCTTGTCGGTCTCGTCGATCAGCAGGACCTTCGGGTCGTCCCCGCGGATCGCGGTGAGCAGCGGACGGGTGAGGAGGAACTCCTCGCTGAAGATGTCCGTGCGGGTCTCGTCCCACGTCTCGTCGCGGCCCGCGCTGATCCGCAGCAGCTGCTTGGCGTGGTTCCATTCGTACAGCGCCCGGGACTCGTCGACGCCCTCGTAGCACTGGAGCCGTACCAGCTCCGCCCCCGCCACCTGGGCGACGGCCTTGGCGAGCTCCGTCTTGCCGACGCCGGCGGGGCCCTCCACCAGGAGCGGCTTGCCGAGCCGGTCGGCCAGGAAGACGGTCGTGGCGACCGAGGGGGAGGCGAGGTATCCGGTCGCCGCGAGACGTGCGGAGACATCGTCGACGGAAGTGAACAGCAACGGGGCCTCCAGGTCGGCGGTGTGGGCGGTGTGGGTGGTCCACGGCGGTCCACCTATCTAAGCGCTTGTTCAGCGCCTGTGTCACCCCGGATCCGGGCCCGCGACTCCTCGACGCCGCGGCCGAGCCCTTCTACCGCTCGCGCGCCCTTCCCCGGCTCGCAGGACGCCGGCACCCCGCGCGAGCGGATCCCGTACGTCGTCGAACGACTGGAGGAGGCCCGTGACCCGCAGGTGGAGACGGTGGACGGGCTGGTCACCACCACGGTGACGGCCCTGCTGGACGCGGCAGGCGTGGCGTGGGCCCGTCGGCGGGGTCGATCCGGGGGCGTCGCCGTCGTCCGGCGACAGGGGAGGGGCGACCGCCGAAGCAGTCGCCCCTCCCCGTGCACTTCCTTCCGAGCGGACTCATCGAAGTCCGGTGTGGCACCGTGCCCCGCAGGGGCGCGGGGAACTGCGCGACCAGCCCCCACCGGCCCGCGTGTGTGCCACCGCCCACCCGACGGACCGCTCACGCCGCAAGCCCCACCGCTTCCGTCGCCGGAGTACGCAGTACCTTGCGGGCCGTCACCAGACTCGTCCCCAGCGTGACCACCACGGCGACCGAGACCACCGCGAGCCAGATACCGAAGGTCTGACCCGGCAGCACCGAGTCGGTGCGGACCACGGTGAAGGGGACGATCCCCGCCAGCGCGGCGACCGTGCCGAAGAAGACCCCGGTGACCGTCAGGACCAGTGTCTCGGCCGCGACCGTACCGAGCACCTGGTTCGGCGTCGCCCCGGCCAGCCGCTGCTGCCCGAACTCCCGGCGGCGATAAGTGGTGGCCGCGTACAGCGAGTTGACCAGCATCACGCAGACGAACACCACGATGATCCCGACGACCGTGAGGTTCAGCGTCTGAAGGTTCTTCGCGTCCACCGACTTCACGAGCCCCGACGCCTCGATGGCGTCGCTCTCCACCGACTGCATGGTGAGCGTGGCCGTGGCCATCGCCGTGAACAGGATCAGCGACATCAGGATCCCGGCGACATGCCCGGCCCGCTCCCGCAGATTGCGCACGGCCAGCCAGCCCGCCGCACCCGACAGGCGCAGCCGGTCCAGGACGCCTTCGAGGAGCCGCGGCGCCAGCAGCGCGAAGCCCACCGACAGCAGGATCGCCCCGTACGCCGGCGGTGCCATCAGCGCCTCGTCCTTGCCGGAGAAGACGAACGTGGAGGAGACCGACAGGGCGCCGGCCACGAGAGCGGCGCAGGTGAAGAACCTCCGCGCCCGGCCGTGCCCCCGGCGCTGTCCGCGCGTCACCCGCCGTACCGCGAGAAACGCGGCGCCCACGGCGGCGAGCAGCGTGACGGCGACACCCGACAGCAACGCGACCGGACCGAAGGCGGGGTCGACCGAGGCCGCCACCTGACCGTTGTCCTGGAACACGTCCAGCAGCACCCGGCCGCCGAGCACCGCCGGGCCGATCGCCAGCGCGGCGCCCACCAGGGCCACGGCCACCGCCTCGCCGACCACCATCCGCCTGAGCTGCGCCGGGGTCGCCCCCGAGCAGCGCAGCAGCTCCAGCTCGGCGGCCCGCTGGCGCACGTTGACGGTGAGCGTGGAGGCCACGGCGAAGAACACCAGCAGGGAGCCGTAACCGCCGACCACGCTCGCCGCGGTCGTGAGCGTCTCCGCGCTCACGGAGTCGACACCGCTCCGCGCCGCCGTGTCGTGCATCGAGTTGAACGTCATGATGACCGCCGCGCCCAGGAAGGCGGACAGCAGCGTCGCGAGGAACCGTCCGGGACGTCGCCGGATCGACCGCATGGCCAGTAGCAGCATGGCTCACACCCCCGCCGTCACGTCGTCGCCCAGGTGCGCGAGGCGCTCGGCCACCGCGTCCGCGGTCGGCGCGGACAGCCCGCCGGCCAGCCTGCCGTCGGCGAGGAACAGCACCGAGTCGGCGTACGAGGCGGCGACCGGGTCGTGCGTCACCATCACCACGGTCCGCCCGTGCACCCGCACCGCCTCCTGGAGCAGCCGCAGCACATCCCGCGCGCTGCGCGTGTCCAGGGCGCCCGTCGGCTCGTCCGCGAAGATCACCCGGGGTTCGGCGACCAGCGCCCGGGCGATCGCGACCCGCTGCCGCTGACCGCCGGACAACTGGTCGGGACGGTGCCCGAGCCGGTCGCCGAGCCCGACCTGGTCCAGGACCTCCCGGGCCCGCTTCCGGTCGACGCGCTGTCCGGCGAGCTTCAGCGGCAGCACCGTGTTCTGCGCGACGGTGAGCGTCTCCAGCAGGTTGTACTGCTGGAAGACGAACCCGATCCGGCCCCGCCGGAACTTCGTCAGCTCGGCCTCCCCGCCGCCCGTCAGCTCGGTGCCGTCCACGACGACGATGCCGCCGTCCGGCCGGTCCAGCCCCGCCGCGCACTGGAGCAGCGTCGACTTGCCGGAACCCGACGGACCCATCACCGCGGTGAAGGTGCCCCGGCCCAGGCTGAGCGTGACCCCGTCCAGAGCGGTGACGGCGCTGTCGTCGCTGCCGTAGGTCTTGGTGACCTTGACCAGCCGCAGTGCCTCGGCGGCGGGTCCCGTGTCGTGCGTACGTCGCGAGCCTGTGCGAAACATCGTCATCACCCCTCGGTCCGGCACTCCGTGTGCCCTGACAGAGAAACTACGGAGACGGCGCGGGGAGTACATGGGGCCCAGAACCCGTATCGGAGGGTGTACCCAGCGACACCCCCGTACGGGTCACCACAACGCGCCGACCCCCTGGCCCGCCCGGTGCAATGGAGTCGTGACCGCGCCCCCGGACGACTGCCTCGCGCGCAACGAGTGGATCTGCGGCGAGTATCTGAGCACCCGCCGACAGATCCTGTGGGACGCGGTCGTCCAGCATCTGGAACTCACCGCGGTCTCGGTGCTCATCGGCCTCGTCATCGCCCTGCCGCTCGCCGTGCTGGCGCGCCGCTGGGGCTGGGCGTCCGGTCCCGTCCTCGCCGTCACGACGATCCTCTACACGATCCCGTCCCTGGCGATGTTCTCCCTGCTCCTGCCCGTGTACGGGCTCTCCGCGGGCCTCGTCGTGGCCGGCCTCGTCCTCTACTCGCTCACCCTGCTCGTACGGAACATCCTCGCCGGACTGCGCGCCGTCCCCGAGGAGACCCGGCAGGCCGCCCGCGGCATGGGCTACGGCCCGATCCGCCTCCTGCTCACCGTCGAACTGCCGCTCGCGCTGCCCGCCGCGATGGCCGGACTGCGCATCGCCGTGGTCTCCGCCGTGTCACTGGTGACGGTGGGCGCGATCGTCGGCTACGGCGGGCTCGGGAACCTCATCTACGCGGGCATGAACACCTACTTCAAGGCGCAGGTCCTCACCGCCTCCGTCCTGTGCGTCGTGATCGCCGTCGCGGCCGACGTGCTGCTCCTGGGCGTGCAGCGGCTGATCACCCCGTGGACGAGGGCGGCCCGCGGATGACCACCCTGACCGACGCCTGGGACTGGCTCACCGACTCCGCCCACTGGGCGGGCGACGACGGCATCTGGCACCGGCTGCTGCAACACCTCGTCCTCACCGTCGTCTGCCTGGTCATCAGCTGCCTGATCGCCCTCCCGGTGGCCCTCGTCCTCGGCCACCTCGGCAAGGGCGGCGCCCTGGCGGTCAACATCTCCAACGTCGGCCGCGCGGTCCCCACCTTCGCCGTGCTGGTCCTTCTCCTGCTGACCCCCGTCGGGGACTGGGGGGAGGGCCCGACCGTCGTCGCCCTGGTGCTGTTCGCCCTCCCGCCCCTGCTCACCAACGCCTACGTGGGGATGCGCGAGGTCGACCGCAGCGTCGTCCGGGCGGCCCGGGGGATGGGCATGACGGGGCGGCAGATGCTGTTCCAGGTGGAGCTGCCCCTCGCGCTCCGCATGGTGCTGACCGGGGTACGCATCGCCGCCGTCCAGCTCGTCGCGACCGCCACCATCGCCGCGCTGGCGGGCGGGGGAGGGCTGGGCCGGATCATCACCGCCGGCTTCAACCTCGCCAGCACACCGCAGGTGGTGGCCGGAGCGGTGCTCGTCGCGGCGTTCGCACTGGTCGTCGAGGGCGCCTTCGAGGTCGCCGAGCGGCTGGCGCCCAGGTGGACGAGGGGGACGCGATGAGGCGATGCGCGGGGACGGCCCTCGTCCTCCTGCTGACCGGCTGCTCCACGGGCCCGTCCCTGGAGAACCGGAGCGCGGTCACCGCCGCTCCCGGCGACAGCCACCATCTGACCGTCGGATCCGCCGGGTTCACCGAGAGCGACCTGCTCGCCCAGATGTACGCGCTGCTGCTGAACCAGGCCGGGTACGACACATCGCTGCTCACCGTCGCCAACCGCGAACTGTACGAACCGGCCCTGGAATCCGGCCAGATCGACGTCGTGCCCGAGTACGCGGCCACCTTCGCCGACTGGCTCAACGCCAAGACCAACGGCGCCGACGCGACCCCCGTCGGCTCACCCGACCTCGACGCCACGATGACGGTCCTGCGCGGACTGGCCGCACCCCGCGGGCTCACGGTCCTGGACGCGGGCAGGGCCGTCGACCAGAACGCCTTCGCCGTGAGCGCCTCCTATGCCAGGGAGCACGACCTGAAGACCCTGAGCGACCTCGGCGCCTCGGGACTGGAGGTGCGGCTCGCCGCCGGTGACGAGTGTGTGCAACGGCCCTACTGCGAACCGGGGTTGAAGAAGACCTACGGCATCGACATCACCGGCGTCGACCCCAAGGGCGTCGGCACCACCCAGGCCAAGCGGGCCGTGCAGAGCGGCCAGGACCAGATGGTGCTGACCACCACCACCGACGCCACCCTGACCGACTTCGGCCTCGTCCTCCTCACCGACGACAAACACCTCCAGAACGCCGACTACATCGTCCCCGTCGTCAACCGCTCCCGCGCCGGCAGCGAGGGCGTCACCAAGGCGCTCGGCAAGCTGAACGACGTCCTGACCACGGCCGACCTGGCCTCCATGAACCAACAGGTCGACAGCTGGCGGCGGTTGGCGAAGGACGTGGCGCGGAGGTATCTGGAGGACAAGGGGCTGTTGAAGTGAGATGTCAGTGGGGCGCCGTACATTGCGGGCATGGGTGTCTATCTGGTGAGTGTCGACGCACAGGACTGGCGCGGTGACCACGAGGGTGGTCACGGAGCGATCGCCTCGGCGCTCGACGACGAGTTGAGCAGGCGCGGGCTGCCGCCGTACGCGTCCGTTCCGCGGGAGAGCCGCGCTCTTGAGTTCGAGGAGAAGCTGAGCCCTCCCATGGACGGCTTCGTCGAGCTGTGCCGCGCGTATCTGACGCGCGACGAGGTGGAGACGCTGTGCGGCTGGTCGGTCCTGGTTCCGGTGTCGCTGGACCAGGAGATATCCGTGCCGGTCGGTTCCGCCTACACGGACACGACCGTGGTCGCCGGAGCACCTCAGGTGCTCGCGCTCGCGGAACGGTTGGCGTCGGCGATCGCACTGCCGCCCATGCCGCCCGTCACGAACAGGAACCTCGGCCTGACGTCCTGGTTCCTCGACGGCCCCGCGAAGGAGACCGCCGTCGGCCCCGGACCGTGGGGCGACGACCTGGACGCCTCCTTCTACGTGGCGCTCTACCTACGCGCCGCCCAGCACTCCCTGCACCGCGGCTGCCCGATCGTCTACAGCTGACGTGCGGTCCTACGATCACACCATGCCGAGCGCCCCGCAGCACTGGACCGCACGCCACTTCTCACAGGCCAATCCCGCCGGCCCCGGCCCCGGCTGCGACAGCGCACCGGACCTGCTGCGGCGGCTGGCCGAGAGCATCGAGGAGCTGGGCCCCGCCGAGATCCAGCACATCGTCGTCGAGTCGGAGCCGACCGAGCACGGACACTGCTGGTCAGGGACCGTCTACTTCCATCTGCCCGAGGACGACACCGACTGACCCCCGATACGCCGTCGAGGCGAGCATCGGGGCCCGCGGAGCCCGCAGGGCCCGCAGGGGCGCGGGGAACTGCGCGCCCAGCCACAACGACCCCGCAGCCGACACGCGACCATCGCACCGGACCCACCCCACCGCACCCACCCCACCCCCACCCAGCGGAGCGCTCACGCATCGGCCACCGAGTCGAACCGCACCTGATCCCGCGCCACCCCCAGCGCATCCGCGTCCACCGACCTCCGCAGCGCCTCATGCAGCTTCGCCGGAGTCAGCACACCCAGGAAACGCGCCCCGTCCAGCACCGCGACCCACCCCGCGTCGTGCTGGAGCATCACGCCGAACGCCTGCTTCAGCGGCGCGCCCACCGGCACCCAGGCATTCATCCGGTGCGCCCGGTCACCGACCGTGCCGCCCGCCCCGAGGTCGTCGACGCCGACCCAGCCGTGCAGTTCGCCCTGGTTGTCGAGGACGACGGCCCAGCGCGCACCCTCCGCACCCAACCGCGCCGCCGCCGTCCCGGCCGGCTCGTCCAGTCGGGCCAGCGGCGGTTGTTCCAGGTCGTCGGCCTCGACTTCGGTGACCGAGAGCCGTTTCAGCCCACGGTCGGCGCCCACGAACTCGGCCACGTACGGTGTCGCGGGCGCCCCGAGGACCGTCCCGGGTGTGTCGAACTGCTCGATCCGGCCCTGCCCGTACACGGCGATCCGGTCGCCGAGGCGTACCGCCTCCTCGATGTCGTGCGTGACCAGCAGCACCGTCTTGCGCACCGCGGCCTGCATCCGCAGGAACTCGTCCTGCAACTGCTCCCGCACCACCGGGTCGACCGCACCGAACGGCTCGTCCATCAGCAGCACCGGCGGATCCGCGGCCAGCGCCCGCGCGACGCCGACCCGCTGCCGCTGTCCGCCGGACAACTGGTCGGGATAGCGCGACCCGTACCGCTTCGGGTCCAGGCCCACCAGATCGAGCAGCTCGGCGGCGCGCGCCCGCGCCTTTGCCCGCTTCCAGCCGATCAGCGCCGGCACGGTCGCCGTGTTGTCGAGGACCGTGCGGTGCGGGAAGAGCCCGACCTGCTGGATGACGTACCCGATCCGGCGCCGCAGCCGCACCGGGTCGACGCCGGCGATGTCGTCGCCGTTCACGAGGATCCGCCCCGAGGTCGGCTCGATCAGCCGGTTGACCATCATCATGGTGGTCGTCTTGCCGCAGCCGGACGGGCCCACGAGGGTGACGAGTTCACCCTCGGACACCTCGAAACTCAGGCCGTCCACGGCCGTCGTGCCGTCCGGATACCGCTTGCCGACCTGCTCGAACCGGATCATGCACTCACGCTAACGGCGTGCGTCGCCCACCGCCTTCCCGCAAGGTCCCACCGGCTGGCGAAGAGCGGGTTCCGGTTTTGAACGGTTTCAATCACCAAGGCGAAAATCTCACCGCCCAGCCGGTAGACACGCTTCCCGATCGACACTAGCTTCAACCGCCAACCGAGCTGAATCGATACAACTCCGAGCAGCCGAAGGGACTACGGCATGACCGACGGAGTCGACAGCACGAACGGCGGGACAGTACGCCGCAGAACGGTTCTCACCACGGCCCTGAGCGCCGTACCGGTGGCCATGGCGGGCGGCGTCGGCGGTGCGGGAGCGGCCTCGGCCGCACCCGCCGCGGACCGCGACGCCGTCGAGGGCCTCACGGTCGAACACCGCACGAACCCGCTCGGCGTGGACGCGGCCCGCCCGAGGTTCGGCTGGCGCACGGCGTCCGCCACCCGCGGTCGCCGCCAGACGGCGTACCGGATCCTGGTCGCCTCCTCGCCCGACCGCCTGGCCGACGGCCAGGGGGACGTGTGGGACAGCGGACGCGTCACCTCCGCGCGGTCGGTGGCGGTCCGCTACGACGGTGACGGCCTGCGCCCCTCGACCCGCTACCACTGGACGGTCCGGGTCTGGGACGAGAACGGCCGCGCTGTCCCCGCCGCCCCGACCGCGCACTTCGAGACGGGCCTGCTGAGCACCGACGGCGTCACCGGCTGGGACGGCGCCCGGTGGATCACCATGGCCGGCAAGGCACCGAACAGCGAAGGCGCGCCCCTGCTGCGCACCGAGGCGGCCCTCGACGGCGGGCGCGTGCGCGCGGCCCGGCTCTACGTCTCCGCCCTCGGCGTGTACGACGCCTACGTCAACGGCCACCGGGTCGCGGTACCCCAGGGCGGCACCACCACCCTCGAACTCCTCGCGCCGGGCTGGACGAACTACGACGCCCGCGTCAGCTACCTGACCTACGACGTCACTGCCCTGCTCGCCGGGGAGCGAACGGTCACGCTCGCGGCGGTGCTGGGCAACGGCTGGTACAACAGCCGTGTCTCCGAAGGCAGTTCCTACTACTCCGCGGACGGCGACCGGCTCGCCCTCAAGGCCAGGCTGCTGATCCGCTACGCCGACGGCTCGACCCGGTCCGTCGTGACCGCGCCCGGCGACGACTGGAAGGCCACCGACACCGGCCCCTACCGCGCCGACGACATCTACGACGGACAGACCTACGACGCCCGCGAGGAGATACCCGGCTGGACGGCCGGCGGCTTCGACGCCTCCGCCTGGTCCGGCGTCGAGGAGCACGACTTCACGACCAGGTTCCCGGACTCCCGGCTCGTGGCCTACCCGGGCGAGACGGCCCGCCTGATGCCCGAGTGGGACCGCGAGCCCGAGTCGATCACCGTGTACGGCGACGCGTTCCGCGAGAGCCGCACCGCCGCCCTCCCCGTCACGCTCCACCCCGGCGAGACCGCCGTGATCGACCTCGGCCAGAACCTGGTCGGCGTCCCCCGCTACTCCCTCAGCGGCCCCGAGGGCGCCCAAGTCGCCTTCAAACCGGGCGAGATGCTCAACGACACCAGTGAGGGCGCGGACGGCCCCGAGGGCTCCGTCTACCGGGCCAACCTCCGCGCCGCCAAGGCCACCAGCACATACACCCTCAAGGGCGACCCGCAGGGCGAGACCCACCAGGACTCCCTGACCTTCTACGGCTTCCGCTACGTCTCCGTCACCACCACCGACACGGTTGCGCTCACCGACTTCACCGGCCGGGTCGCCACCTCCGCGATCCACGACATCGGCACCGTCACCACGGACGACACCGACATCAACCAGCTGATCAGCAACGTCCGTTGGGGCCAGCGCGGCAACTACCTGTGGGTGCCCACCGACTGCCCGCAACGCGACGAACGCCTCGGCTGGACCGGCGACACCCAGCTCTTCTCCCACACCGGCCTCTACAACGCCGACACGGTCAACTTCCTCAGCCACTTCGAGGAGTCCCTGATCGACTCACAGCGGATCTACGGCCTGGACGGCGCCCAGTTCACATGGGTGGCCCCCGGCAACCGCTACAACCAGCCCGTCCCGGCGAGCGGTTGGGCGGACTGCGGTGTGGTCGTGCCGTGGACGGTGTGGCAGATGTCCGGCGACACCACCGTCATCGACCGCAGCTGGGCCGCCATGACCGAGTACCTGGACTGGATCCACCGGCGCACCGGCGACACCTACGCCGGGCAGGGTGCCATCTTCGGCGACTGGCTGGCCTTCCAGGACACCAGCACCCAGCTGATCAGCGACGTCTACTACGGCCACAGCGCCCGCCTCATGGCGGACATGGCCCACGCCACCGGGCGCGCCGCCGAGGCCGGCGCGTACGAGGACCTCTTCTCGCGCGTCAAGCGGGCCTTCGTCACCAAGTACCTGGCCACCGACGCGAGCACGGGACAGGTCACCGTCCGCTCCAGCCTGGGCAAGGCACCCGAGTGGCTCGGCGGCACACCCGAGGACGACAGCCAGACCGCCCTCCTGTGGGTCCTCAAGCTCGGCTTCTACGACACCGAGGCCCAGCGCCGCCAACTGGTCGCGCTGCTCGCCGACAACATCGGCAACGACGAGGCCTACAAGGCCGCCCACCCCGACAGCACCCGCGTGCGGCACGGCGAGAACACCCTCGCCGTCGGCTTCCTCGGCGTGAACGTGCTCGCCCCCGTCCTCACCGGCGAGGGGCGCGCCGACCTCGCGTACGCCCTGCTCCACCAGGACGCGATGCCGTCCTGGCTGTACTCGGTGCGCAACGGCGCGACGACCATCTGGGAGCGCTGGAACTCGTACTCGAAGGACGACGGTTTCGGGCCGGTCGAGATGAACTCGTTCAACCACTACTCCTACGGCGCGATCATGGAGTGGATGTACGAGAGCATGGCCGGCATCGCCAAGGACCCGGCCCACCCCGGGTTCAAGCACTTCTTCCTCGCGCCGCACCTCGACCCGACCGGCAGGATCACCCGGGTGTCCGGCTCGCACCGGTCGCCGTACGGCGAGATCGTCAGCGCGTGGACGGTCGGTGACCGCGAACTGACCTACCGGGCCGCGGTCCCCGCCAACAGCACGGCCACCCTGCGTATCCCCACGACCGACCCCGACACCGTCCGCGAGGGCCGGACACCCCTGTCACGCGTCAGGGGCGTGACCTACGTGGGCTTCGCGGACGGCGTCGCCTCCTACCGACTCCCGTCGGGACGCTACGAGTTGACCTCCGCGCTCGACTGATCCTGCACCAGCACCACCTCCAGGGTGCGCGGACCGTGCACCCCCTCGACCCGGTCCAGCTCGATGTCACTGGTCGCCGAAGGACCGGAGATCCATGTCAACGGGCGGGCCGGGTCGAGGCGTTCGAGAGCCTGCGGCACGGAGGAGACGACCTGCTCCGGGACCCTCACGACACAGATGTGGTGGTCGGGCACGAGGGTGATGCGGCGGCGGCCCTGGTCGGGGGAGCCGTCCAGCACGATGGTGCCGGTCTCGGCGATGGCCACCGCGCACGCCGTGACCACACTGTCGATCCGGTCCAGCTCGTGAGGGGTGCTCTCGAAGCGGTCCGGCACCTGGTCCGCCTCGGCCTCGGCGAGCCAGGACGGTTCGAGACCCGGCGGCACGAGCACCGTCTTCGCGCCCTGCGCCGCCAGCATCCCCGCGATCGTCACGGCCAGGTCGTCGGCGGCGCAACGGTGCACGATCGCCCGGTAGTCCGCGAGGTTCTCGGCCAGCAGATCGACGGTCTGCGCGACACTGCGGTCGCCGTGCTCCCGCAGATAGTCCCGCGCGACCGCCCGCTCGTACGGCGTGTCGTCCTGCGGTACGTCGGCGAGCGCGCGCCGTACCCGGCCCAGGATCCGTTCCCTGCTGCTCACTTCGCCCCGTCCTTTCCACCGTTGGTGCGCTGCCACCAGTCCCGGAACGGCTCGGCCGGCACCTGCGGCAGCTCCCGGGTGCCGCTCCACGCCTTGCCGGGGCCCGGCAGGGTGCGCGGGTGGAGGCGGCGGGTGCGGGAGGCGAGGCGCTGGCCGGTGCGCAGGGCGCCCGGGTGGGCGAACGCCCAGCGGGCCGCCCGCATGGCCGCCCGCTCGGCGGCATGTCCCTTGGCCGGCTTCAGCACGACCTTGTTGCCCTCGCGGACCACCGGACCGCCCTGGACGACCCGTTCCCGCAGATGCACCAGCACCTCGGGGATGTCGATGGCGACCGGGCACACCTCGTAGCAGGCCCCGCAGAGCGAGGACGCGTACGGCAGCGAGGCGTCGATCTCGCTTGCCGTGCCCCTCAGTTGAGGGCTGAGGATGGCGCCGATCGGGCCCGGGTAGACCGAGCCGTAGGCGTGGCCGCCGGCCCGCTCGTAGACCGGGCAGACGTTCAGGCACGCCGAGCAGCGGATGCAGCGCAGGGCCTGGCGGCCGACTTCGTCGGCGAGGGTGTCGGTGCGGCCGTTGTCGATCAGGACGAGGTGGAAGGCGCGCGGACCGTCCTCGTCCGAGGTGCCGGTCCACATCGAGGTGTACGGGTTCATGCGCTCGGCCGTCGAGGAGCGGGGGAGTGTCTGGAGGAAGACCTCCAGGTCCTGCCAGGTCGGCAGGATCTTCTCGATGCCGACGACCGAGATCAGTGTCTCGGGCAGGGTCAGACACATCCGCCCGTTGCCCTCGGACTCCACGACCACCAGCGTGCCGGTCTCGGCGATCATGAAGTTGGCGCCGGAGACACCGACCTTGGCGCGCAGGAACTTCTCGCGGAGGTGGAGGCGGGCGGCGTCGGCGAGTTCGGCGGGCGTGTCCGTGAGCCCGTCGGGGGCGGGGCGCCCCCACTCGCTCATCTCGCGCGCGAAGATGTCCCGGATCTCGCCGCGGTTGCGGTGGATGGCGGGAACGAGGATGTGCGAGGGCCGGTCCTTGCCCAACTGCACGATGAGTTCGGCGAGATCGGTCTCGTAGGCGCGGATGCCCTCCTCCTCCAGCGCCTCGTTGAGCCCGATCTCCTGGGTGGCCATCGACTTGACCTTGACGACCTCCGACTCGCCCGTCTCCTTGACGAGTCGGGTGACGATCCGGTTGGCCTCGTCGGCGTCGCAGGCCCAGTGGACGGTGCCGCCCGCCGCCGTCACCGACTCCTCCAACTGCACGAGATACCGGTCGAGATGACGCAGCGTGTGGTCCTTGATGCGCTTGCCCGCCTCGCGCAGCTCCGCCCAGTCGGAGACCTCGGTGACGGCCTTCTCGCGCTTGGCGCGGATGGTGTGCGTGGCGTGCCGCAGATTGCCGCGCAGCGTCTGGTTGTTGACGGCGTCGTGCGCGGCCTTGGGGAAGGCCGGGTGGGTGGGTGGGGGAAACACAGGCATTCCTACGAACGTTCCGCTCATGCGGCCGGCTCCTCCTCCGTGCTCGCCAGGATCTCCGCGATGTGCACCGGCCGCATCTCCGTGCTCAGCCGGGCCATCGTGCCGCCGATGTGCATCAGACAGGAGTTGTCGGCCGCGCACAGCACGTCGGCGCCGGTCGACTCGGCGTTGCGCACCTTGTCCGCGCCCATCGCCGCCGAGACATCGGAGTTCTTCAGTGCGAAGGTGCCACCGAACCCGCAGCACTCCTCCGCACCCGGCAGTTCGACCAGTTCCAGCCCCTTCACGGCCTGGAGCAGCCGCCGGGGCCGGTCGCCGAGCCCGAGGCCGCGCAGCCCGTGGCAGGTCGGGTGGTAGGTCACCTTGTGCGGGTAGTGGGCGCCGACATCAGTGACCCCGAGGACGTCCACGAGGAACTCGGTGAGCTCGTACGTCTTGGGGACCACGGGCGCCAGCGTGGTCGCGAGGCCGTCCCCGCGCCCCTCGGCCCGGGCCCGCTCACCCATCCGCGGATACAGCTCCCGCACCATCGCCCCGCACGACCCGGACGGCGTGACGATCGCCTCGTACTCCCCGAAGACATCGGAGAAATGCCGGGCCATCGGCTCCGCCTCATGACGGTAACCGGTGTTGTAGTGCGCTTGCCCGCAACAGGTCTGGGCCATCGGGAAGTCGACCTCGACGCCCAGTCTGGTCAGCAGTTTCACCACGGCGCGCCCGGTGTCCGGATAGAGCGTGTCGTTGACACAGGTCAGGAACAGGGCGACACGCATCGCGGCTCCTTGTGGTCGATCATCGGATGAGTGAAGGGTAGTGCGGCCGGGAGGCGTGGGGGAGACCCCGCTCACCGATCGGCGAGCCGGGCCTCCGCCTCGCGCCACGGTGCGGTGTCCCCCTGGGGCTCGTACCGGGTCAACGGCTGTGTGCGGGTGAGCAGTCGCCGGCCGTCCGCGAGGTCGCCGACGAGCCCGTGCGCCCGGGCCTGGACCAGGACGTTCCCGAGGGCCGCCGCCTCCGTCGGGCCCGCCACCACCGGCAGCCCGCAGGCGTCGGCGGTCAGCTGGCAGAGGAGCGCGTTACGGGTGCCGCCACCCACGACGTGCACGACGTCGACCGGATGCCCGGCGAGCCGCTGGGCGTCGGCGATCGCCCTGCGGTGCGCGAGGGCCAGCGAGTCGAGGATGCAGCGCGTGATCTCGGCGGGCGAGGAGGGCACCGGCTGCCCCGAGGCACGGCATGCCTCGGCGATCCGCTCCGGCATCCGCCCCGGTGCGAGGAACGCCGCGTCCCCCGCGTCCACCACCGACCGCAGCGGCGGCACCTTCGCCGCGTCCAGCAGCAGCGCCCCCAACTCCGGTTCGCCCCAGGCCCGTACGCACTCCTGGAGCAGCCACAGCCCCATGATGTTCCGCAGGTAGCGGACCGTCCCGTCCAGCCCCAGCTCGTTGGTGAAGTTGGCGGCCCGGCTCTCCTCGGTCAGCACGGGCGCGTCCAGTTCGAGGCCGGCCAGCGACCAGGTGCCGGTGCAGATGTAGGCGAACCGTTCGCCCCCGGCCGGTACGGCGGCCACCGCGGACGCGGTGTCGTGCGAACCGACGGCCGTCACCGGTACCGGTCCGGCGAGCCCGGTCTCCTCCAGCACCTCGGGCCGCAGCACACCGGCCGGATCGCCGGGCCGCCGCAGCGGCGCGAAGAGGTCCAGGTCGATCCCGAGCCGCGCGGCGATGTCGTACGACCACTCGCGCGTCCAGGGATCGATCAGCTGGGTCGTCGAGGCGTTGGTGAGCTCGGTGCCCTGCTCGCCGGTCAGCCAGTACGTGAGGAGGTCGGGGATGAGCAACAACCGCTCGGCACGCGAGAGTTGCTGCGTGGTGCGGGCCGCCGTCAGCTGGTACAGCGTGTTGAAGGGCGCGTACTGCAACCCGGTGGCCGCGTACAGCTCCTCGGCCGGCACGGTCGCCCAGACCTTCTCGGCGATGCCGTCGGTGCGGGCGTCCCGGTAGTGCACGGGGTTGCCGAGCAGCGCCCCGTCGGTGTCGAGGAGCCCGTAGTCCACGGCCCAGCTGTCGATGCCGACCGAGTCGACCTGGCCGGCCGCCCGGAGTCCGTCCAGGACACCGCCGTAGAGCGAGAGGACGTCCCAGCGCAGTCCTTCGGGCACCCGGACCGGGCGGTTCGGGAACCGGTGGGCCTCGGTCAGTTCCAGGCTGTCCGGGCCGACGCGGCCGACCATGACACGTCCGCTGGACGCGCCGAGGTCGACCGCGGCGTACGACTTCACGCCCGTCACCGCAGGAAGGCGGCCGCGACGCCGGCGTCGACGGGGATGTGCAGTCCGGTGGTGTGGGTCAGCTCCCCGCCGGTGAGGGCGAAGACGGCGTTGGCCACGTGCTCGGGGAGCACCTCGCGCTTGAGGATGGTCCGCTGCGCGTAGAACTCGCCCAGCTTCTCCTCCTCCACCCCGTACACGGCGGCCCGCTGGGCACCCCAGCCGGCGGCGAAGATCCCGGAACCGCGTACCACGCCGTCCGGGTTGATCCCGTTGACCCGGATGCCGTGCTCGCCCAGCTCGGCGGCGAGCAGCCGCACCTGGTGGGCCTGGTCGGCCTTGGTGGCGGAGTAGGCGATGTTGTTGGGGCCGGCGAAGACGGCGTTCTTGGAGGCGATGTAGACGATGTCGCCGCCCAGTCGCTGCGCGATCATCACCCGGGCGGCCTCGCGCGAGACGAGGAACGAACCGCGGGCCATGATGTCGTGCTGAAGGTCCCAGTCCTTGGCCGAGGTCTCCAGGAGCGGCTTGGAGATGGAGATCCCGGCGTTGTTGACGACGAGGTCCACCCCGCCGAAGGCGAGCGCGGCGGCCTTGAAGGCCTCGGCGATCTGCTCCTCGGAGGTCACGTCCACGGTCACGGCGACGGCCTTGTCGGGACCGCCGAGCTCCTCGGCGACGGCGGCGGCGTTGGCACCGTCGAGATCGGCGACGACGACACAGGCGCCCTCGGAGACGAGCCGGTGCGCGATCGCCTTGCCGATGCCACTGCCCGCACCGGTCACCAGCGCGACCCGTGTCGCGAGCGGCTTCGGCTGGGGCATGCGCTGGAGCTTGGCCTCCTCCAGGGCCCAGTACTCGATGCGGAACTTCTCGGACTCCTCGATGGGCGCGTACGTGGAGACGGCCTCCGCGCCACGCATCACGCTGACGGCGTTGACGTAGAACTCGCCGGCCACCCGCGCGGTCTGCTTGTCCTTGCCGAAGGAGAACATGCCCACACCCGGGATGAGCACGATCGCCGGGTCGGCGCCGCGCATCGCGGGGGAGTCGGGCAGCGCGTGCCGCCGGTAGTAGGCGGCGTACTCCTCGCGGTAGGTGGCGTGCAGTTGCCTCAGGCGGGCGACGGCCTCGTCCAGGGGCGCGGCCGGCGGCAGGTCGAGGACGAGCGGTGCCACCTTGGTCCGCAGGAAGTGGTCGGGGCAGGAGGTGCCGAGCGCGGCGAGCCGGGGGTGTTCGGCGGCGGCCAGGAAGTCGAGCACCACGTCGGTGTCGGTGAAGTGCCCGACCTGCGGCTTGTCCTGCGAGGCGAGGGCACGCACATACGGCGCCAGCGCGGCGGCCCGCTCCCTGCGCTCGGCCTCGGGAAGGGCGCCGTAGCCCTCGATGGCGGGCCCGAAGGGCTCGGCCTTGCCGCGCTCCTCCAGGAACGCCTCGGCGGTGCGGATGATGTGCAGCGAGTTCCGCTCGCACTCCTCCGCGGTGTCCCCCCAGGCGGTGATGCCGTGCCCACCGAGCACGCACCCGACGGCCTGCGGGTTGGCGGCCTTGATCGCGGCGATGTCCAGCCCCAGCTGGAACCCGGGGCGCCGCCACGGCACCCAGGCGACCGTGTCCCCGAAGCACTCGGCGGTCAGCTTCTCCCCGTCGGCGGCACAGGCGAGTGCGATCCCGGAGTCCGGATGCAGATGATCGACATGCGCCGCCTCCACCAGCCCGTGCATGGCGGTGTCGATCGAGGGAGCGGCCCCGCCCTTGCCGTGCAGGCAGTAGTCGAAGGCGGCGACCATCTCGTCCTCACGCTCGACGCCGGGGTAGACGTCGACGAGCGCCCGCATCCGGTCGAGCCGCAGGACCGCCAGCCCGCCCTCGGTCAGCGTCCCGAGGTCACCCCCGGACCCCTTGACCCACATCAGCTCCACATCACCCCCGGTGACGGGATCGGTGTCGGTGCCCTTCGCGGAGGCGTTGCCCCCGGCGTAGTTGGTGTTACGGGGGTCGGCGCCGAGCCGATGGGACCGGGCGAGGAGAGCGGCGGCTTCGGGGTGGGTGGCCATGACGTTCAGTCCTTGTCTAGGAGGGGAGGTGCAGCGCCCCTCTAGGGGCGCGGGGAACTGCGCGACCAGCCACAGACGGCCCGCAGTCCGCAGATCACAGAACCCGGCAGACGCTCACGCACCCCATCCGGCCTGCTCGCCGCCGACTCGCTCGGCGACGATCTTCTCGGCCCACCCGGACCGGGCGTACGCACCGATGGGATCGGCGTCCAGCCCCATCTCCTCGCGCACCTCACGAAGCAACGGCCGCACGTCCGTGTTGTACGCGTCCATCACCACGGCATTCGCCGCGAGCACATCACCGGCCGCCTGCGCCTGGCCCAGCGCGACGCCGTCGACCAGCAGCGCCTTCGCCGTCGCCTCCTGCACATTCATCACCGAACGGATGATCGCCGGAATCTTCGCCTCGATGTTGTGGCACTGATCGAGCATGAACGCGACGTCAGGAGTGAACCCGCCCCCACGCACCACCTCGTACATGATCCGGAACAGCTGGAACGGATCAGCCGCACCCACCATGAGGTCGTCATCCGCGTAGAACCGAGAGTTGAAGTCGAACCCGCCGAGCTTCCCCTCCCGCAGCAGCGTCGCGACGATGAACTCGATGTTGGTACCCGGAGCGTGGTGCCCGGTGTCGACCACGACCTGCGCCTGAGGTCCCAGCTTCAGGCAGTGGGCGTACGCCGTCCCCCAGTCCGGCACGTCCGTCGTGTAGAAGGCCGGCTCGAAGAACTTGTACTCCAGCAGCATCCGCTGCCCGTCCCCGAGCCGCTCGTACACCTCGGCGAGCCCTTCGGCCAGCCGGTCCTGCCGGGCCCGGATGTCGTCCTGCCCGGGATAGTTCGTGCCGTCGGCGAACCACAGCTTGAGGTCGGCGGAGCCGGTCGCGTCCATGATGTCGACGCACTCCAGCAGGTGATCCACCGCCTTGCGCCGCACCGAGGCCTCGGGATGACAGATGCTGCCGAGCTTGTAGTCGTCGTCCTGGAAGGTGTTGGAGTTGATCGCGCCGAGCTTCACGCCGCGGTCCTCGGCGTGCTTGGCCAGCGACGCGTAGTCGTCGACCTTGTCCCAGGGGATGTGCAGCGCGACGGTCGGCGCGACACCTGTGAAGGCGTGCACCTGCGCGGCGTCGTCCAGCTTCTCCCGCGGCGTACGCGGAACACCCTGTTGCGCGAACACCTTGAAGCGGGTTCCCGAGTTCCCGTACGCCCACGACGGTGTCTCGACTGCCTGTGTCTTGAGCGCGGCTTTCACCGCGGCGAGCTCGGTCACTTCGGGGCTCCTGTGACGTCGGTTCGGAAGGCTTTTGAAAGGTTCCAAGAAAGCGTTCCGAGAAAGCTTCGGTGTGAAACGATTCAAGACGGGAAGCTATGAGGCCCTCGCGAGGGTGTCAACCCCTGCGACCAAGGCTGTTGCCCGTGACCCGGCTGTGACCTACGTGCATCGAAATATTTTCGACACGAACCCATTGACGTGACATGGGCTGCGTGCCTAACGTCCCGGCAACCAAGTTGAAACCTTTCACGACGCCGTGAGGCAGGCCCCGGGCGTCGTCGAGGAGCCCCTCATGACCCACCCGTCCGAAGCGGGTCCATCCCCGGTGCTGGCGCTCAAGGACATCTCGAAGTCCTTCGGCGCCGTGCGCGCCCTGAGGGACGTGTCCCTGGAGCTGTTCCCCGGCGAAGTGCACGCCCTCGCCGGCGAGAACGGCGCGGGCAAGTCGACCCTCATCAAGACCCTCGCGGGGGTGCACCGGCCGGATGCCGGCCAGGTGCTGCTCGACGGCGCGCCCGTCGTCTTCCACGGCCCCGGCGACGCCCGCGACGCCGGTATCGCCGTGATCTACCAGGAGCCCACGCTCTTCCCCGACCTGTCGATCGCCGAGAACATCTTCATGGGCCGCCAGCCGCGGCGCGCTCTCGGCCGCATCGACCACAAGGCCACCCACGCGGCCACGGCCGCCCTGATGCAGCGGCTCGGCGTCGAACTCGACCCCGACCGCCCCGCGCGCGGACTGTCCATCGCGGACCAGCAGATCGTCGAGATCGCCAAGGCGCTCTCCTTCGACGCCCGCGTCCTGATCATGGACGAACCGACCGCGGCCCTGACCGGCAGCGAGGTCGCCCGGCTCTTCGGAGTCGTGCGCACCCTGCGCGAACAGGGCGCCGCGGTGCTGTTCATCTCCCACCGGCTGGAGGAGATCTTCCAGATCTGCCAACGCGTCACCACACTCCGCGACGGCGCCTGGATCTCCAGCGAGCCCGCCGAGGGCATGACCGAGGACGACCTCGTCCGCCGGATGGTCGGCCGCGACCTCGACGAGCTCTACCCCAAGCAGGACGTCGAGGCCGGCGAGGTGGCGCTGAGCGTGCGCCGGCTGACCCGCGAGGGCGTCTTCACCGACGTCTCCTTCGATGTGCGGCGCGGTGAGATCGTCGGCCTCGCCGGACTCGTCGGCGCCGGGCGCACCGAGGTCGCGCGGGCCGTGTTCGGCATCGACCGCTGGGACGCGGGGGAGGTCGAGGTCGACGGGAAGCCGATCACCAACGGAGCCCCGTCGGTGGCGATGTCCTCCGGGCTCGCCCTCGTCCCGGAGGACCGGCGCGCCCAGGGCCTGGTGATGGACATGTCCATCGAGCGCAACATCGGCCTCACCGGACTCCGTACGACCGTGAAGGCCGGCCTGATGGACCGCGGCGCCGAGCGCAGCCGCTCCCTCGACTGGGCGGTCCGACTCCAGGTCAAGTACGCCCGCATCGCCGACACGGTCAACACCCTGTCCGGCGGCAACCAGCAGAAGGTCGTCCTCGCCAAGTGGCTGGCCACCGGCCCCAAGGTACTGATCGTCGACGAGCCCACCCGTGGCATCGACGTCGGCACCAAGGCCGAGGTGCACCGGCTGCTCAGCCAACTGGCCGCCGACGGAGTGGCCGTCCTGATGATCTCCTCCGACCTGCCCGAGATCCTCGGCATGGCCGACCGCGTGCTGGTGATGCACGAGGGCCGCCTCACCGCCGAGATCCCGCGCTCCGAAGCCACCGAGGAAACCGTGATGGCCGCAGCCACGGGGAGGGCCGCCGCATGACGGTGACCACCACCGACAAGACCCCCGTCGCCGAGGTGCCCAGGTCCAGCGGCACCCGACTGGTCGACCGGGTCTTCAAGATGCGCGAACTCGCCATCCTGGTCGTCTTCCTGGTGATGATCGGTGTCACCCAGGCCGGCAACAGCGAGTTCCTGTCCGAGCAGGGCATCAAGGACCTCCTGCTCAACGCGACCATCCTGGTCCTGGTCGCCACCGGCCAGTCCCTCGTCGTCATCACCCGCAACGTCGACCTGTCCGTCGGCTCCACCCTCGGCATCAGCGCCTTCGCCGCCGGTACGTACCTCCAGGGCGGCGGCAACTCCGTCGTCGCGATCGCGCTCGCGGTGCTGCTCGGCATCGGCTGCGGACTGGTCAACGGACTGCTCGTCAGCCTCGGCCAGGTGCCCGCGCTCGTCGTCACCCTCGGCACCCTCTACATCATCCGCGGCATCGACTCCATCTGGGTCGGCTCCCGCCAGATCACGGCGGCCAACCTGCCCGACGGGTTCATCGACTTCGGCTCCGGCGGCATCTCGGCGGTGCCCTACCTGGCGCTCATCGCGCTGGCGGTGCTGGTGGCCACCGCCTACTACCTCAAGCACTTCGGCAGCGGCCGCGAGCTGTACGCCCTCGGCTCCAACCCCGAGGCCGCCCGGCTCGCCGGCATCCCCGTCCGCAAGCGGATCCTCGCCGCGTACACCTTCTGCGGGGCCCTCGCCGGACTCGCCGGCGCGATGTACCTGGCCCGGTTCGGCAACGTCGACTCCGGCACCGGCAACGGCTACGAACTCACCGTCGTCAGCGCGGTCGTGGTCGGCGGCGTCGTCTTCACCGGCGGCTCCGGCAGCGTCTACGGCGCCGCCCTCGGCGCCCTGCTGCTGACCTCCATCAACAGCGTGCTGCCCGCCCTCGGCGTGAGCTCCGTGTGGGTGCTCGCCATCAACGGCATCCTGCTCATCCTCGCCATCGCGGTCGACCGGGTCGTCGCGCTGCGCGTCGCCTCGGCCCTGAAGAAGAGGAACGCCCGCCATGCCTGAGTCTCTTACGCGAGCCATCCGCTGGGACACGGTCGTCGGCGCCGTTCTGATCGTCGTGCTCCTGCTGTCCTTCGCGACGGTCGACGGTTTCGGAAACGCCTTCAACCTGTCGTTCCTGATCGGCAGCACCCTTCCGATCGCCATGATCGCCCTCCCGATGACCCTTCTGGTCGTCTCGGGCGAGATCGATCTCTCCGTCGCCTCCACCGCCGGTCTCTCCGGCGCGGTGATGGGCGCCCTGTGGAACCAGGGCATGACGATCGAGACGATCATCCCGATCTGCCTGCTGCTCGGCGTGGTCTGCGGTCTCGTCAACGGCCTGCTCGTCACCCGGCTCGGGCTGCCCTCCCTCGCCGTCACCATCGGCACCCTCGCCGCCTACCGGGGCATCGCACAGATCGTGCTCGGCTCCGACGCGGTGACCGACTTCCCGACCCAGTACCTGGACTTCGCGTCCGGACGCATCGGGGACACCTTCATCCCGTACGCCTTCCTGCCCTTCCTCGTGCTCTTCGCGATCGCCCTGGTCGTCCTGCACGCCACGCCGTTCGGACGGTCCACGTTCGCGATCGGCGCGAGCGAGGAGGCCGCGCGGTTCGCCGGCATCCGGGTCAGGCGGCAGAAGCTGATCCTGTTCACGGTGACCGGGCTGATGGCCTCGCTCACCGGGATCTTCTGGGCGTTCCACTACGCGAGCGCCCGCTACGACAACGCGACCGGGCTCGAACTGTCCGTCATCGCGGCCGTACTGCTCGGCGGCATCGACTTCGACGGCGGCAAGGGCACACTCGGCGGCGCCATCGCCGGCGTGTTCCTGCTCGGGGCGCTCCAGAACGTGATGAGCCTCCAGGACGTCTCCGCACAGTCGCAGATCGTCGTCACCGGCATCCTTCTCGTCCTCTCCGTGCTGGGCCCCCGGGTCGCACGCCAGATCGCGGTGGCGAGGGCGGGCCGCAGAGCCGCCTCGACTCCGACCTCGTAAATCCGCTCACCCTCGTAAAGGACCTTCATCATGCGCAAGTCATCGCTCCGCCGTGCCTGCGCGGCCCTCGCCGCCGGAACCTCTCTCGCCCTGGCCCTGACCGCCTGTGGTGGCACCACCAAGAAGGACGTGGAGAACGAGGGCGCCTCCGCCTCCTCCACCGCCAAGGCCGACCCGAACGCGGCCACCAAGAAGGGCCTGACCGTCGGCTTCCTGCCCAAGCAGGTCAACAACCCCTACTTCACCTCCGCCGACAAGGGCGGCGAGGCGGCCCTGAAGGAGCTGGGCTCCAGCTACAAGGAGGTCGGCCCCTCCAACGCCACCGACACCGCCGGGCAGGTGAGCTACGTCAACACGCTCACCCAGCAGCAGGTCGACGCGATGGCCATCTCCGCGCAGGACCCGGGCGCCCTGTGCACCGCGACCAAGCAGGCCATGAAGAACGACATCAAGGTCGTCACCTACGACTCCGACACCAAGGCCGACTGCCGCAACGCCTTCGTCTCGCAGGCCTCCGCCGAGGACCTGGGCCGCACCGAGGTGCAGCTGCTCGCCGAACAGATCGACTACAAGGGCGAGATCGCGATCCTGTCCGCCGCGCAGACCGCCACGAACCAGAACACCTGGATCGGCTTCATGGAGGACGAGCTCAAGGACCCGAAGTACAAGGACATCAAGCTCGTCAAGACCGTGTACGGCAACGACGACGCCCAGCAGTCCTTCCAGCAGACCCAGGGCCTGCTCCAGGAGTACCCGAACCTGAAGGGGATCATCTCCCCGACCACCGTCGGCATCAAGGCCGCCGCCCAGTACCTGTCGGGCTCCAAGTACAAGGGCAAGGTCAAGCTGACCGGCCTCGGCACCCCCAACGACATGCGCAAGTACGTCAAGAACGGCACCGTCGAGGCGTTCGAGCTGTGGGACCCGGCGAAGCTCGGCGCGCTGGCCGCGCAGACGGCCGTGGCGCTGGTCTCGGGCCAGATCACCGGTGCTGAGGGCGAGACCTTCAAGGCCGGCGGCACCACGTACACCATCGGCAAGGACGGCGTGATCAACCTCGGCAAGCCGACCGTGTTCGACGCCAAGAACATCGACCAGTTCAACTTCTGAGTTCCCAAGGGGTGTTGATGCAGCGCGTGTGCTTCCTGCTGAAGGTCAGGGCCGACCGCCTCGACGAGTACCGCGAGCGGCATGCCGCCGTGTGGCCCGAGATGCTCGACGCACTCTCGGTCACCGGCTGGCACAACTACTCGCTCTTCCTCAGAGAGGACGGCCTGTTGGTCGGCTACTTGGAGACCGAGGACTTCGAGGCCGCCGTGGCCGGCATGGAAGCCACCGACGTCAACGCCCGTTGGCAGGCTGAGATGGCGCCGTTCTTCGAGTCGCTGGACGGCGCCCGGCCCGACGAGGCCATGAAACCGCTCACGGAAGTGTTCCACCTCGCCTGACCCTCCCCATCAGGACCATCTGGAGCCGCACATGAGAAGACGCACGCTGCTGGCAGGTGCCATCGTGACCGCCATGTCCACCTCCGCCCTCACCAACGGCACCGCCCGCGCCGCCGACCCCGGCCCCTCGGTCACACGGACCGGCACCACCACGCTCGACAGCCAGGCCGTCTTCTTCGTCTCCTACGACGGCCTGGTCAACAACAACTCGTTCCAGAAGAACGGTCTGTTGACCTACAAGGGCTACCAGTACGCCGTCTGGTACACCGCCGACAAGAACGCCGTCGTCGCACGCCGCGTCCTCGGCGCCGGCACGTGGTCGACGGTCCAGGTCGGCCACACGCTCAAGGCCAGCGACTCCCACAACGTCATCTCCATGGGCGTCTCCAAGGTCGACGGCCGGCTCCACCTCAACATGGACTCCCACAGCGACGGCTTCACCTACGTCAAGTCGGTCGCCGGACTCCTGGACAACCCGTCCGGCCTCAGCTGGACCACGGCCCGCTTCGGCACTCCCCAGTCGACGCTCGACGGCCTGGCCCTCACCTCGCAGTTCACCTACCCGCAGTTCATCTCCACTCCCGAGGGCAAGCTCCAGCTCAGCTACCGGGTCGCCGTCTCCGGCAACGGCCGCAACGCCCTCGCGGAGTACGACGGTTCGACCTGGACCAACCTCGGCGAGTGGTCCAGCTCCACCGGCACGTACACCAGCGAGCACGGCTCCTCGACGGTCCGCAACATGTACCTGCACGGCATCGACTACGACGTCAACGGCCGACTGCACTCTTTCTTCACCTGGCGTGAGCAGAACGGCGCCGTGATGTGCTCCAGCGGCGGCATCACCAACCACGACACCGGCTACGTCTACTCCGACGACCGCGGCCGCACCTGGCGCAACAACGCCGGCACCGCCGTCGGGACCACCGGCGGCACCGACAAGGTCGCCGTCACCGACAGCGGCCTGGTGATCGACTCGCTGAACCCGGACCACTCCCTGATGAACCAGGAGAGCCAGTTCACCGACTCCGCCGGCCGGCCGCACGCGATCATCAGCTACGTGCCAGGCCGCTTCGGCCAGTGCACGACGAACTACGTGTCCGACCGCACCGCGAACGGCCGTGCCTTCCACGTCCGCAAGAACGCGTCCGGCACCTGGCAGAAGACCGAGATACCGGTGGTGCTGGGCTCCAGCCAGCGCACCAAACTGGTCCTGGACAAGTACGACAACGCCTACGCGATCTTCCCGTTCGGCCGGATCGCCGGAGCCTCCGCGGCCTCCGGGTACACCGACTGGGCGATCCTCTTCGACGGCAGCGGCCTCAACGCCTTCGGCGAGGTGGTGATCGACGAGATGCGGATCAAGGCCGACAACGTCCTGTCCGTCATGTACCAGGAGAAGTCCAGCGGTACCACGCCCTCGGCACTGCACGTCGTCGACTTCGCGCTTCCCGCCTGATCGAAGTCGTCCTGGGGCGGCGTGCCGGTAATGTGAAGACCAGCCCGCCGCCCCTCGTTCACCTGGAGGTCCCTGCCTGATGGCTCAGTCGGTGGGTATCAAGGACGTCGCCCGTGCCGCCGGAGTGTCGGTGGGCACGGTGTCGAACGTGATCAATCGTCCGGACTCCGTCGCCACCGAGACCCGGGCACGCGTGCTGTCCGCGATCGACCGGCTCGGTTACGTCCGCAGCGAGTCCGCGCGCCAGCTGCGCGCGGGCCGCAGCCGGATCATGGGCCTGCTCGTCCTCGACATGGGCAACCCGTTCTTCGTGGACGTCGCGCGCGGCGCCGAGCGGGCCGCCCGTGACGCCGGGCTCGGTGTCATGGTCTGCAACAGCGCGCAGAGCCCCGGCGAGGAGGCCGAGTACCTCTCCCTCTTCGCCGAGCAGCGGGTCCGGGGCGTGCTGCTGACCCCGGCCGACGCGACCGGCCGCAACATCGAGGGCTTCCGGCGCCACGGCATCCCCTTCGTCCTCGTCGACCGGGTCGCCGAGGGCACCACGGAGTGCTCCGTCTCCGTCGACGACGTCGCGGGCGGCGCCCTCGCCGTGCGCCACCTCATCGACGCCGGACACCGCAACATCGCCTACGTCAGCGGTCCGCCCGGCTTCAACCAGGTCCGCGACCGCCGCACCGGCGCCCTCCACGCGCTCGCCGAGGCGGGCCTCGCCCCCGAGGTGCTGCGCGAGCTGCCCACCGAACGCCTCGACGTCGCCGCGGGACGGGACGCCGGTGCCCGTCTCCTGGGCCTCGCCGACCGCCCCACCGCCGTCTTCTGCGCCAACGACCTCCTGGCCCTCGGCGTGCTCCAGGCGATGTACGCGGCCGGGATAAACGTCCCCGACGACCTCGCCATCGTCGGCTACGACGACATCGAGTTCGCCGCCGCCGCGGCCGTCCCCCTCACCTCGGTCCGCCAGCCCGCCGTCACCATGGGCGCCCTCGCCGCGGAACTGCTCCTGGAGGAGACGGAGGCGGAGACCGCGACGCGCCGCCACGAGCATCGACGGGTGGTGCTCCAGCCGGAACTGGTCGTACGGCGCTCCAGTCTCTCCGCCCGCTGATTCACCGTTCAGTCCGATTTCATGATCCCGGGCATCGGATATCGGACGGACATGTGCTGAACTGGGACGCGCCTGAACCAGTCCGTCCGTCCCGGGAGCCCCGTTGACCGCCACCTACCGCCAGCCCGGCGTCGTCCTCACCGACCACCGCTTCACCGTGCCCCTCGATCACAGCGACCCCACGGGGGAGACGATCGAGCTCTACGCCCGTGAGGTGGTCGCCGGTGACAAGGCGCGGCAGCCCTTGCCCTGGCTGGTCTACCTCCAGGGCGGCCCCGGCTTCGGCGCCAACCGCTTCGTCGGCAGGCCCGCCTGGCTCGGCCGCGCCCTCAAGGAGTTCCGCGTCCTGCTGCTGGACCAGCGCGGCACCGGCCACTCCACGCCCGCCAACCGCCAGACGCTCCCGCTGCGCGGCGGCCCCGCCGAACAGGCCGACTACCTCACGCACTTCCGCTCCGACTCGATCGTGCGCGACTGCGAGTCGATCCGGCCCCGGCTCACCGGTGGCGCCCCCTGGACCGTCCTCGGCCAGAGCTTCGGCGGCTTCTGCGCGGTGAACTACCTCTCCAGCGCCCCCGAGGGCCTCAGCGCCGCCGTGATCACCGGCGGCCTGCCCTCTCTCGACGCCCACGCCGACGACGTCTACCGCGCCGCCTTCCCGCGCATCGAGCGCAAGGTCGCCGCGCACTACGCCCGCTACCCGCAGGACATCGAGCGGGCCCGCCGCATCGCCGACCACCTCCTCCACCACGAGGTCGTGCTGCCGAACGGCTACCGCCTGACCGTCGAGGCCTTCCAGTCGCTCGGTATCGTCCTCGGCGGCGGCGAGGGCAGCCACCGCCTGCACTTCCTCCTGGAAGAGGCCTTCGTCCGCACCCCGAACGGCCCCGCGCTCGCCGACGCCTTCCAGGAAGAGGTCCAGAGCCTCCTCTCGTACGCGGGCCACCCGCTCTACGCCCTCGTCCACGAGGCGATCTACGGCCAGGACGCCCGGCCCACCGACTGGTCGGCCGAACGCGTCCGCACCGAGTTCCCCCAGTTCGACGCCGCCAAGACCCTCGCGGGCGACGGACCGCTGCTGTTCACCGGCGAGTCCGTCCACCCCTGGATGTTCGAGACCGACCCGGCGCTGCGCCCGCTGCGCGAGACCGCCGAACTCCTCGCCGCCCGCACCGACTGGACGCCCCTGTACGACCGGGCCCGCCTCGCCGCCAACGAGGTGCCCGTCGCCGCGGCCGTCTACCACGACGACATGTACGTCGACACCGCCCACTCCCTGGCGACGGCCCGCTCGATCCGCGGTCTGCGGACCTGGGTCACCGACGAGTTCGAGCACGACGGCGTCCGGGCCGGCGGTCCCCGCGTCCTGGACCGGCTGCTGGCCCTCACCCGCGACGAGGCGTGATGTCAGAGGCGCGGATTAGTCTCGGACCATGACAGAGCCGACGATCACTCAGCTTCTGCCCATGCCCGAGGACTGGCGGCGCGCCCTCGCGGTCGTGGCCCACCCGGACGACCTGGAGTACGGCTGCTCGGCCGCGATCGCCGGCTGGACCGACGGCGGCCGGGAGGTCGCCTACGTCCTCGCGACCCGCGGCGAGGCGGGCATCGACACCCTGGAGCCCGCCAAGTGCGGCCCGCTGCGCGAGCAGGAGCAGCGGGCCAGTGCCGCCGTCGTCGGGGTGTCGACGGTGGAGTTCCTCGACCACAAGGACGGTGTGATCGAGTACGGCCTCGACCTGCGCCGCGACATCGCCGCCGCGATCCGCCGCCACCGCCCGGAACTGGTCATCACCCTCAACCACCGCGACACCTGGGGCGGCGTCGCCTGGAACACCCCGGACCACGTCGCGGTCGGCCGCGCCACCCTCGACGCGGCCGGGGACGCCGGGAACCGCTGGATCTTCCCGGAGCTGACGGAACGCGGCCTGGCCCCCTGGAACGGCGTCCGCTGGGTCGCCGTCGCCGGTTCCTCGACCCCCACCCACGCGACGGACGCGTCAGTCGGCCTGGAACGCGCGGTGCGCTCCCTGCTCGAACACCGCACGTACATCGAGGCGTTGACGGACGAGGACCCGGAGACGTACGCGAGAGGCTTCCTGACGGGGAACGCCTCGGCGACGGGGGAGCGGTTCGGCGGGAAGCCTGCCGTGGCGTTCGAACTGTTCGGCCGGTAGCGGTAACCGACACCCCTGCACGAGTGTGCGAGGCACGCGGCTATCCTCGTTCGACCCGATGAGCAGGGCGACCACGCCCGTGTGCAGGACGAGGGACCCGGAGTTGAGTCGGATACGTGTCGCGCTGGGGCTCGGCGCGGTCTCCATGGGCACGGCGTGGGCCATCGGCGGTGTGGCGGGCCTGCGGGAGGTCGTGGCCGTCCTGTCGGTGGCCGTTCCGGTGCTGCTGGTGCTGGCGGGGGTGGTCCTGATGCTGCGGGCGGCCGTGCCGCGCGGCCAACTGGGCGGCCCTCTGGCCCTCATGACCGTGGGCATCGCCGTACTCGCCCTCAGATTCGACATGCCACACCTGCCGGACCTGTCACGTCAGGCACCGGTCGTGCTCATTCTGGGAGGAGTCTTCGTGGCACTGTTCCGCGGCCGGTCCGGTACGGGCATCGACACCGGGGTGAGGTGCTGTACGTCGTTGCTCTATCCGCACCCGAAGCTGAAGCTGGAAGGGAGGGCACCCAAGAAGCTTGTCCTGCGGGCCCTGTTGTTCGGCGCCGTGTACGTCGACCTGACGGATTGTGAGTTTCCCCGTTCAACACGCCTGGTCGTCGACGTCACGGTGTTGTGGGCACGTGTCGAACTCAAGCTGCCTGCCGACTGGACGGTCCTGGCGGGGCGGGTGGAACTGACGCCGGGAGTGCAGTGCTTCGGGGATCTCTCGCAGCCGGTCTTCGCCACCCCGCATCCGGTTCGGGGAGAGACGACGACCGTCGTCGTGAACGTGCAGGGGCTAGGCGGAGTCGTCTCCCTGACCCGAGGGGCCTGAGGCCGGGCCGCCGGGAGCGGGATCCGGGTGCTTGTAGACCACGCCGAGCAGGTCTTCCTTGGCCAGTGCCTCGGGGCTGGCGAAGAACCTCGTGAGTTTCGTGTTCTGCTCGTGTTCCTCCTCCGGCGTGTCGGGCGGTTTGAGGTGCAGTGCCGTGAGCATGTCGAACCGGTGCAGGTCGAAGGCCGCTGCCAGCAACTGCCGGTGGCCCGTGGCCACCTGCATCGCACCGCGATAGGCCGCGATGCTCAGCAGCGCGGTGACGACGGGCGCCAGACTCCAGGCATCGAGACGGCCTACCAGCGGAGTGCCGGCCAGGGTGGCGAGTCCGAAGCAGACACTCAGCGCGCAGGTGGTGTCGAGCAGATCGAGTTGCTGGTTGATGGCTGTGGTGAGGCTCGGGGAAAGCTGCGGAGAGAGACGGTGTGACACCGTCGGCAGATCCAGTCCGTACCGTCTGCCGCTCTCGTCCTCGGCTTCCCGCAGGATGTTGCCGAGCATGGTCGGCATCAGCCGGTCGCGGTCCCCGTCATTGGCGTGGGGAACGGGGTGTGGCCCAGTCGGATAGCGCAGGACCAGGCGGTCGGCTCGGGCGGCGATGCGGGCGGCGCGGCGTCTGCGACGTGCGAGGGGCACCACGTCGGTGAACTTGGTGCCGGGCCGGTCGAGCACCCTCAGTCGGCTGACGACTTCGGCGGTGTGAAGGCGTCGGCGGTGGCGCTCGGTCGCCAGGGCTCCGGCGGCTTCGGGGAGTGCCCTGCCCTGCCAGTAGCCTTCGAGCATCTGTACCAGAGCGACCTGGAAGGGGCGCAGCAGGAGGCCGACGAGCAGGCAGGCGAATGCGGCGAAGGCGAGCCATTCGGGATGGTCCTTGGCGTCATCGGCGAGGCGGCTGACGTGAATTCCGCCCCCCGAGTACGCGCCGGTCATGATCAGCGCGGTCACGTATCCGGTGAGGACCGCGGCCGGGAGGACGCTGACCAGGGTGAAGCGGGCACCCCCCAGCGCCTTGCCGGCGGCCTGCGAAAGCCCGGACAGCACAGGCTCAACCTCCTGAAGCGGGCGGCGGTACGGGGTCCATGGGTGAGCCGCACTCCTCGCAGAGCTCCACGCCCCGCGGCTTCTTCGTGAAGGAGTGAGTCCACCGGCAGGGGGCGTTCGAACACTCGTAGTCCCGGCCGGAACTCGCGCCCTGCCCGCGCGACATGTTGGAGTCCCCGTACCGGAGGACGAGCACGCCCAGCACCGCTATGAGGCGAAGCCCCAACGCGACGCGGAACCGAACCCTCACCTCGTGCTCCCCCGGGTGGAACGGCAGTGCGCACAGTATGGGGCGTGTACATGCCTCCCGGTAAGACGTTTCCGCGGTCCGGCTCAGGCGGCCACGACGAGCGCCCCGACCCCCCGCCGAGGGCTCACCACCCGTCCGTCCGGGAGGAGTTCGCCGGTGTCGTCGAAGACGATCGTGCCGTTGCACAGGAGATGCCAGCCCTGTTCGGGGTGGGAGGACACGATGAGCGCGGCGTGGTGGTCCGTGCTGTCGGCGGTGGGGCACGCGGGCTGGTGGCTGCACATGATGTCTCTCCGGGGTCTTCGGCGGGGTGGTTCTCCTGCTTCCGTCGGCCTGCTTCTCCAGTGGTAGCCGACTTTGTTTTCTCTTGTATGTGGAGACCCCCACAGAGCAGAAAATTCATCGGTGAGTTCTCGTTCCGTATGCTGGAAACCATGCAAGATCACATAGCTGGCCCCGCCGATCTGCGCGGCGACTGCGAGAGCTGTTTCGGGCTGTGCTGTGTCGCCCTGCCCTTCACGGCGTCGAGGGATTTCGCCGTGGACAAGCCGGCCGGCAAGCCCTGCTCGAACCTCCAGGACGACCATCGCTGCGGCATCCACGCCCGGCTGCGGCAGAAGGGCTTCACCGGCTGCACGGTCTACGACTGCTTCGGCGCCGGCCAGAAGGTCTCGCAGGTCACCTTCGGCGGCCGGGACTGGCGCACGGGCCCGCGTGAGGACGCCCGCCGCATGTTCGACGTGTTCCCGGTGGTCCGGCAACTGCACGAGCTGCTCTGGTATCTCACCGAGGCCCTCACCCTGCCCGCCGCCCGCCCGGTCCACACCGACCTGCGCCGCCTGCTGGAGCGGACAGAGCGGCTCACCCGTCGGACCCCGGAAGAGCTCGGCGTCTTGGACGTGGCCGCGCACCGCCAGGAGGTCAACGTCCTGCTGCTCAGGACCAGCGAACTGGCCCGCGTGGGCACCGGCGGAAAGAAGAAGGACCGCCGGGGCGCCGACCTGATGGGCGCCCGCCTCAAGGGCGCCGACCTGCGCGGCGCGAACCTGCGCGGCGCCTACCTCATCGCCGCCGACCTCACCGGCGCCGATCTGCGCGGCGCGGACCTGATCGGCGCCGACCTGCGCGACACCGACCTCACGGACGCCGACCTGACCGACGCGTTCTTCCTGACCCAGCCGCAGCTGAACGCGGCCAGGGGGAACACGGGCACGAGGCTGCCGGAGTCGGTCACCCGCCCCGGGCACTGGACGCGCCCCTGAGGACAGCCCGGCTCAGTCACCGGCCCCGTGCACAGGGCACCGGGGCTCCGAAGCCGCGGTCTCCGTCTCCTCCACGGCCGCCCGCCCCACCGTCGCCGGCGCCCTCCGCCGCTCCAGCCGTAGCCGCAGCCCCTCCGGCATCAGTGTCAGCCGCTCCGTCACCCGCAGCCGGTAGTCCGGGTCGGCCCCCAGCTCGTACCGTCGCAGCAGCAGACCCAGCACCAGCGTGGCCTCGTGCAGCGCGAACTGCCGTCCGATGCAGGCCCGTGCCCCCGTGCCCCACGGCTTGAAGGTGTGCGGGGCCCGGGTCCGTACGGCCTTCGGGTCGAAGCGGTCCGGATCGAACCGCTCGGCGTCCGCACCCCACACCTCGGGATCGCGGTGCAGCATCGGCGTGAGGACCAGCGTCCACGCACCCCGCCGCATCGGATGCTCCCCGGCCAGCACCGTGTCGTCGAGCGCCTCCCGGGCGAAGGCGGGCGCCGTCGGCCACAGCCGCAGCGACTCGTCCAGCACCCGGCGCACGTAGCGCAGCTTGGCCACCTGGTCGTAGCCGGGCACGGCCGTGTCGCCCCAGACCCGGTCCACCTCGGCACGCGCGCGTGCCGCGACGTCCGGGTGCCGGGAGAGGTAGTGCAGGGCGAAGGAGAGAGCGCCCGAGGTGGTCTCGTGGCCGGCCACCAGGAAGGTGATCACCTGGCGCCGGACGTTCTCCGCGGACAGCCGTTCCCCGGTCTGCGGATGCGCCGTCTCCAGCATCCGGTCCAGCAGATCCCCGCCCCCG